>JBQCDC010000321.1:0-5704 GCA_051961575.1 Marmoricola sp. | reverse complement strand
GACGTCGTTGTCCTGAACGGTCTTGCGCATCGCCCGCATCCGGCGTGCGATGTCGGACGGGCTGGCGCTGTAGGCCGCCATCATCTGGCTCTTCATGCCGTTGATGTCGTAGGGATTCACCAGGAACGCCTGGCGAAGCTCCGCCGCCGCACCCGCGAACTCGGAGAGAACCAGAGCGCCGCGATCGTCATAGCGGCAGGCGACGAACTCCTTCGACACCAGGTTCATGCCGTCGCGATAGGGCGTGACCACCATGATGTCGGCCGCCCGATAGAGCGCCGCCATCTCCTCGCGCGGGAACGACATGTGCAGGTAGGAGATCGCCGGCCGACCGATGCGCCCGAGGTCACCGTTGACGCGCCCGACCAGTCGGTCGATCTCGTCACGGATGACGCGGTACTCGTCGACGCGCTCCCGTGACGGTGTGGCGACCTGAACGAAGACGGCATCCTCGACACTGAGCGAGCCCTCGATGATCAGCTCGCTGAACGCGCGCAGCCGCGGGTAGATGCCTTTGGTGTAGTCGAGTCGGTCCACACCGAGGAAGACCTTGTGCGGGTTGCCGAGGTCCTCGCGGATCTGCTTGGCGCGATCCTGCGTGGTGTCGCTGCGGGCCAGCTCCTCGTAGCCGGCCGCGTCGATGGAGATCGGGAACGCCTTCGCCGTCACCACGCGGCCGTCGGCGAGGAAGACCTTGTCGCGCTGGGTCCTGTGGCCCACCCGTTGGCGGACCAGGCGTAGGAAGTTGGCGGCGCCGCCCGGGAGCTGGAACCCGACGAGATCCGCACCGAGCAGGCCCTCGAGGATCTGCCGCCGCCAGGGCAGCTGGGAGAACAGCTCGGCTGGCGGGAACGGGATGTGGAGGTAGAAGCCGATCCGCAGATCGGGCCGCATCTCCCGGAGGATCGCCGGCACCAGCTGCAGCTGGTAGTCGTGCACCCAGACGGTGGCACCCTTCGCGGCGACCTCGGCAGCCGCCGCGGCGAAGCGCTGATTCACGTCGATGTAGGCGTCCCACCACTCACGGTGGAACTCCGGCTTCGCCACGAGGTCGTGGTACAGCGGCCACAGGGTGCCGTTGGAGAAGCCCTCGTAGTACTCCTCATGCTCGCTCTCGCTGATTGCGACCGGCACCAGCCACAGGTCCGAGGCGTCGTCGGGAATCTCGACCTCCCCCGAGACCCCCGGCCAGCCGATCCACGCGGCGCTCTGCTCGCGCATCACCGGCTCCAGGGCCGAAACCACCCCGCCAGGCGAGGACCGCCAGGTCACCGCCCCGTCGGGCAACGTCACTCGGTCGACCGGTAGACGGTTCGCAACCACCACCAGTTTTGCTGTCGCCCGCCGGCGAGGGCCTCGAGGCATATCTCGACCGTATCGGACGGTCGAATTTGGCCGCGACCGCGCTCGTTGCGCCTGAATGACACTGTTGTATTTTTGACCTACGATGAAGCCGCAGCGATCCCCTGCAGATTCATTCGATTGGGACACCGTTTGACCGTCAGGAGCAGCACCATGGGAGCAGAGCCCGTCGTTCACAACCAGGCTGCCGAGCCGGTTGTCCTCCCGGAGCTCTCCGAGCGTGACCGCGACATCCTCGACTTCGAGCGCCAGTGGTGGAAGTTCGCCGGCGCCAAGGAGCAGGCCGTCCGCGAGAAGTTCGACATGTCGAGCACCCGCTACTACCAGGTGCTGAACGCTCTCCTCGACCGTCCCGAGGCGCTGGAGCACGACCCGCTGCTGGTCCGTCGCCTCCGCCGCCTGCGTGCCGCTCGTCAGCGCCAGCGATCTGCGCGCCGGTTGGGCTTCGAGGTCTGATGCGGTCCCGGGCGTCGGAGCAAGGGGCCGTCGCTCCAGCCAGCCTGTTGGCGGCTGCTGTCGTTGCCGTGGCGATCGGCACGGCCGGCTACGCCATGACCTCCGGTCCCAGCGAGCGGATCGCGACCGCACCTCCGACGACCCATGCGACGGCGACCACGCACCCGCAGCCGCGGACGAAGCCGTCCGTCAAGAAGACGCCCAAGCCGACGCCGACACCTCAGGCGAAGCCCGTCGACCGCGGCAGCTTCAACGTCGCGATCTACAACAACTCCAACATCAAGGGCTTGGCAGCGCGGACCTCGGCCAAGACCCAGACGTTCGGCTGGAAGGTCGTGACCACGAGCCAGTGGTACGGCACGGTCGACACCTCGACCGTCTTCTACCCGCCGAAGATGAAGGCGGCCGCGCAGCAGCTGGCGACCGACCTCGGCATCAGCTCGATCAAACCTGCCGTGAGTCCCATGCAGATGGACCAGCTGACGGTGATCCTGACCGCCACCTACGGCGGCTGATCCAGCGTTCGCAACGCGCCTGACATGTAGGCGTGGTTGGCTGGAGGGCATGCAGTGGGCAGGCGAGGCGTCCCGGCAGCACTATGCCGAGGTGGTTGCGGCTGCCCAGGGAGCGCTGATCGGCCTCGACTACGACGGCACCTTGGCGCCGATCGTCGACGACCCCCGCGAGGCTGGGATCCACCCGGAGATGCCCGCGATCCTGGAGGAGTTGTGCGCGGTCGCGCAGACCGTGGCGATCGTGACCGGTCGGCCGGCGCGTCAGGCGGTCACCTTGGGCCGATTCGACGAGATAGCCGACGCGTGCCCCAATCTGATGATCCTGGGTCAGTACGGCAATGAGACCTGGGCCAGTACGGATCGCCGAGTGATCTCACCCGCTCCGCCGCACGGAGTCGCGGGATTCCTCCTCGATCTTCCCGCGGTGTTGCGACAGCTCGGGCTGGACCCGTGGATCGAGGGGAAGGGCATCGCCATCGCGGTCCACACGCGCCAACTCCCCGATCCCGCCGAGGCCTATCACCAGCTCCTTCCGGTGCTGGGCAACCTCGCCCGACGGCACGATCTTGTCCTCGAGCCCGGTCGCTTCGTGATCGAGGCGCGCGCCCGCGGCATGGACAAGGGGATCGCGCTCCGAAAGCTGGTCAATGCGACATCGCCGTCCGCCGTGATGTTCGCCGGGGACGATCTGGGCGATCTACAAGCCTTCGCGGAGCTGCGGGCGCTACGGGATGAAGGCATCGCCACCCTGCAGGTCTGCTCTGGCTCTCCCGAAGAACCACGCTTGGCGGAGGCGGCGGACCTGATCCTCGACGGCCCTGATGGAGTCGTTGCCTTCCTGGCCCAGTTCCTGAAGGATGTGTCCGGATAGCGGACAGCGCGTCCACTATCCGGAAAGTGATTTCGCGCTGAACCGCCGATCTCCCTAGGCTTGTGCTGCTCATCGAGAGGGGCAGAGGGATACGGCCCGTTGAAGCCCCGGCAACCGCCAGGACGCCTCCGATCTGGAATGTTCCTGGTGTGGTGCCAAGTCCGTCCCACGCCGATGGTCGGCGCCGGGGAAGATGAGAAGGAGGCTTCCTTTGAGCAACGTCCTGCGACCGGGCGCATTCGGCAACGCGACCAACCTCTCGTGTCGGGAGTGCGGCAACTCCGTCCCCCTCGGACCCTTCTACGCCTGTCCGGAATGCTTCGGGCCGCTTGAGGTCGCCTACGACTTCGGCAACGTCACGCGCGAGGAGATCGAGGCCGGCCCGCGCAACATCTGGCGCTACAAGGCGCTGCTGCCGGTGCCGGACGACATCGAGCAGTCCCCCAACACGGAGCCCGGCTTCACTCGCCTGCTCAAGGCGAACAATCTCGGTCGCGAGCTCGGCATCGAGAAGCTCTGGGTCAAGGACGACTCGACCAACCCCACCAACTCCTTCAAGGACCGCGTCGTCGCCTGCGCGCTGTCCGCGGCCCGCGAGCTCGGCTCCAAGGTGTTCGCCTGCCCCTCCACCGGCAATCTGGCCAACGCCGTGGCCGCGGCGGGCGCCCGCGCCGGCATCAAGACGGTCGTGTTCATCCCGGCCAACCTGGAGAAGCCCAAGCAGGTCAACTCGGCGGTGTTCACCGACTCGCTGGTGGCCGTCAACGGCAACTACGACGACGTCAACAAGCTCGCCTCTGAGATCGCGGGCGAGGAGGACGGCTGGGCCTTCGTGAACGTCAACGTGCGCCCGTTCTACGCCGAAGGCTCGAAGACACTCGGGTACGAGATCGCCGAGCAGCTCGGCTGGCGCCTCCCCGACCAGATCGTCATTCCGGTGGCGTCCGGTTCGCAGCTGACCAAGGTCGACAAGGCGTTCCAGGAGCTCATCAAGCTCGGACTCGTCGAGGACAAGCCCTACAAGATCTTCGGCGCCCAGGCCACCGGCTGCTCGCCGGTCTCCGTCGCGTTCAAGGCGGGCGTGGCCGCGATTCGCCCGGTGAAGCCCGACACCATCGCCAAGTCACTGGCGATCGGCAACCCGGCGGACGGCATCTACGTGCTCGACGCCTGCAAGCGCACGGCGGGCGCCGTCGAGGACATCACCGACGAGGAGATCCGCGAGGCGATCATCCTTCTCGCTCGTACCGAGGGCATCTTCACGGAGACGGCCGGCGGCACGACGGTCGGCGTCACGAAGAAGCTCGTCGAGACCGGTCAGCTCGACCCGACGCTCGAGACGGTCATCATCAACACGGGTCACGGCCTGAAGACGCTCGACGCGGTGAGTGAACAGGTCGCCGCCGCAGCCACCATCGACCCGTCCTACGACGCCTTCGCTTCCGCCGGAATCATCTAAGGAGCCCTCATGCCCGCCTCTGTTCGGATCCCGACCATCCTGCGCCCCTACACGGGCGGCTCGTCGGAGGTCACCGCCTCGGGCGAGACCCTGTCGGCCGTTCTGGACGACCTTGAGGCGAGCTACCCGGGCATCCGGGCCCGCGTCCTCGACGACGCCGGCGAGCTGCGCCGCTTCGTCAATGTCTACGTGGGCAACGAGGACGTCCGCTTCCTCGACGGCTTGGCGACCGCCACGCCCGACGGCGTGCAGATCTCGATCATCCCCGCCGTCGCCGGGGGCTGATCACCAGCCGCCCACGAACTGCGGCTTCACGATCTCGCCTCCGTCGGGCGCCTCATGTGCGGGGATCTCGACACTGAAGTCGGAGATCGTGGCACTGATCGCGGCCAGCGACGGCCGCACGGTCGGAGCATCCTGAGCAAGGATCTCCACCCGGAGGGTGTGACCCGCCAGGAACGTGTGCCCGCCGCCCCACATCTGCCAGGTCACCGGCCCGGTCTGGTTGTTGGTGAGTGCATACGTTCCGCGTGAGACGAAGGTCTGCGTGCCATCGGGCGCCACGTCCCAGAGACGCGCGTTGAGCTGGCCGCCGATGCCCACCGCCTTCACCGTGAACCGCATCGTCGGTAGTCCCAGCATCGTGAAGGTCTTCGTGACAGGGCGGGTGTACACCGCCGTGCCCGGGTCGTGCCCCGATGGGTAGCGCTGGCAGGCGCCCGCGCCGCCGGCGCTCGCCGCGATCACATCGAGGCCCAGCCCGATCTGCAGGTTGCCGGTACCGAACACGTTCTGCGCCGCCGCCGAGGCAAACCGCACCGCTCCCGGATTGAGACCGCCCATGCCTTGAGCCGTGAACGGCCCACCCGAGGCCGCGGTTGCCGGACACGTCGCCGCGGAGGCGAGGACGCTGCCGGGCGCGGGGCCGCCCGCGTCGCCTTGCAGGTAGTGGTTGAAGAACGCCGTTGCCTGCGCCTCCCCGAGCGCGATGTCGGCGGGCTTGTTCAACGCGAGCGGGTGACCCCAATCGAGCAACTGCAA
>JBQCDC010000320.1:0-2406 GCA_051961575.1 Marmoricola sp. | reverse complement strand
ATGCCGCATCCACAGTTGAAGATCCGCAGGATGGCCAAGCTCATCGAGCCGATCGCCACCATCACGTTCTCCCAAGGGCCGACCGACGAGTTCCTCGCGCTCGGCATGCGCAACTACTGGGACGGATACTTCGCCGGCCGGGCCGCGCCGTTGGGACTGGCGCCCGCAGAGGTCGTGCATGCGGCCTTCTACAACTTCGCCGAAGGCGAGGTGGCGCGCCACATCCCCTGGGTCTGGGGCATCACCACGCCCGACGAAGCGATCGCAGTCCGTGAGCGGGCCAGCGCCACCGCACTACGTGCGCGGATCGGAGAACGCGCGGACTCGCCCGAGATCGCGCACCTGGCCGACCTCGCCATGCGAGCAGCGGCAAGCGCTCCGACCGAGGGCCGAGTCCTCTATGCCGGACTACGCGCACTCGCGATACCCCGCGAACCACTGGCCAGGCTGTGGCACGCGGCAACACTCCTCCGCGAGCACCGCGGAGACGGCCACAACATCGTCCTCGCCGCCCATGGCATCGATGGTGGCGAGGCGCATGTCCTGATGGCGCTCGCCTTGGGAATGCGGGCCGAAGAGTTCGGCCGTATCAACCACCTGCCCGCCGAACACGTGGCCGCCGTCGTCGACCGCTTGCGCGCTCGCGGTCTCGTGAACGACGACGGCTGGTTCACCGACGCTGGTCGCGAGCTCCGGGAGAAGATCGAGAGTCAGACCGACGACCTGGCAAGCCCGCCGTACGACGCACTGACGGCGGACGACCTCGACCAGCTGATTGCGGGACTCGAGCCGCTTGCCGCCTAGGTGATCCTCTTCGCGAACCAATGCGTCGCGTTCTTATTGTCGTTGTAGGCGGTCGTCTCTTCGAAGCCTGACGTGCGGTAGAGGTGCTGTGCCGCGGTCAAGGACTCGTTGGTGTCGAGCACGATCAGCTCCGCGCCGAAGCGGCGGGCTCGGTTCTCGAGCTCAGCGATGAGCCCGCGAGACCAACCGTGGCCGCGCGCAGCCGGATCGAGCCAGAGGTGCTTGATCTCGTAGGTCGCGAGACCGTCCAGGTCCTCGATGCGACGGACCCCACCACAGCCGACTGGCTTGCCCTCGTCGTCCTCGACCACGAGGAACACCCCTGCTGGAGGCGTGAAATGCGCCGGGTTCGGTGGCGTGACCCGATAGCCGCCGGGATGGGTCGTGAAGTCGAGAGCCCGGAATCTGAAGTAGTCGTCGAGCAACTGGCCGGCGAGAGGATCGTCGGTCGGCGTGGGGAGAAAGCTCGGCACACGGCGACCCTAGCCGTCATCTCACAGCCTCCACCTGGCGGAATAGTCGTGAGAACGCCCGCGTTGCCCGGACGTGACTCCCCGAACTCCGATCTCGATTCTCGACCTCGCCCAGATCGGGGTCGGCGCCACCGCCGCCGACAGCTTCAAGGCCAGCGTCCAGATCGCACAGCTCGCCGAGCGAAGCGGCTACCGCCGAGTCTGGTACGCCGAACACCACAACATGTCGCGGATCGCGTCCTCGGCCACGAGCGTGCTGATTGCACATGTCGCGGCGCACACCAGCACGATCCGTCTCGGTGCCGGCGGCGTCATGCTGCCCAACCACTCCCCGCTCGTGATCGCCGAGCAGTTCGGCACCCTCGAGACCCTGCACCCGGGACGCATCGACCTCGGGCTCGGTCGAGCGCCAGGTAGCGACCAGAACACGATGCGCGCGCTACGTCGCGATCCCACGGCGGCGGACACGTTCCCGCGCGACGTGCAGGAACTCGACGGCTACCTCACCGGGCGATCCCTCATTCCAGGCGTCGAGGCCGTTCCCGGTAAGGGCACCAACGTGCCGCTGTACATCCTCGGCTCCTCACTGTTCGGCGCGCAGCTCGCTGCCGCGCTGGGTCTGCCGTATGCGTTCGCGTCCCACTTCGCCCCTCAGGCCCTCCGTCAAGCGGTGGCCACCTACCGCCAGGAGTTCAAGCCGTCCGAACGCTTGGCCGAACCGTGGGTGATCGCGGGCGTCAACGTTGTCGCGGCACCCACCACGGGTGAGGCGCAGTTGCTGTTTCGCGAGGCACAACGGATGCGCGTCACCCAGCTCCTGGGACGCGGCCGCACCTTCACCGAGGCAGAGGCCGAGGCGTTGCTCGAATCACCGTCCGGCCAACAGATCAAACAGATGACCCACTACTCGGCCGTCGGTACGCCGGACGAAGTGCGCACCTACCTCGATGAGTTCACCGAGCACGCCGACGCCGACGAGCTGATCGTCGCTTCGATGGCACGCAACACCGAGGCCACGCTGCGCACCTTCGAACTACTCGCCGACGTGAGCGATCTGGCGGGCTGATCCACAGCGTCAGTGGATGGTGTCGTGGTCGTGACACATCTGGACGAACTTCGCGATCCGAGC
>JBQCDC010000319.1:0-4062 GCA_051961575.1 Marmoricola sp. | reverse complement strand
CGATGAAGACGATGCCGAGGGTCCGGATGCGAACCTTCGAATAGGTTCGAATGCTCATCCGGCCAACCTCACGGTCGTGCTCGAGCCCCAGATCGCCATGCTCAGGAACAGGTCGATCACGTTGATCGCGACGATGGAGGTCCGGACGGCGCGACCCACCGCGACGCCCACGCCCGCAGGCCCGCCGGAGGCGTTGTAGCCGTGGTAGCAGTGGATGAGGATGATGACGACCGCGAACACCAGCACCTTCCCGAACGACCAGATGACGTCGCCCGGAGGGAGGAACTGGTTGAAGTAGTGGTCGTAGGTACCCGAGCTCTGATGGAACACCTGGGTGACGATCAGGCGCGTCGCGAAGTAGGACGACAGCAGACCGACGACGTAGAGCGGGACGATCGCGATGAGGCCGGCGATGATGCGCGTGGCGACGAGGAACGGCATGGACGGGATCGCCATGACCTCGAGCGCGTCGACCTCCTCGGAGATCCGCATGGCGCCCAGCTGCGCGGTGAAGCCGCAACCCACGGTGGCGGCCAGCGCGATGCCGGCGATGAGCGGCGAGATCTCACGCGTGTTGAAGTAGGCGGACACGAAGCCCGAGAACGCCGCGGTGCCGATCTGGTCGAGTGCCGCGTAGCCCTGGATGCCGACCTCGGTACCGGTGAAGAACGCCATCGCGGCGATGACCCCGACGGTGCCGCCGATGACCGCGAGCGCACCGCTTCCGAGGGCAACCTCCGCCAGCAGGCGTAGGACCTCCTTCTTGTAGCGGATGACAGCGCGCGGAGTCGCCGCGATCGCGGACAGGTAGAACGCCAGCTCCTCGCCGAGCACGTCCAGCGAGCGCAGCGGCCGTTGGTAGATCGCCTTCACATTCGCCATCGGATCAACCCGTCTTCGCCGGAACGAGCTGGAGGTAGATGGCACTCATGATGAAGTTGACCATGAAGAGCAGCATGAACGTGATGACGACGGACTCGTTCACCGCGTCGCCCACCCCCTTGGGTCCGCCACCGGCGCGCATGCCCTTGTAGGACGCCACGATCGCGGCGATCAGACCGAACACGAGCGCCTTGGCCAAGCCTTGCCAGAGATCGGACAGCTGCGCCAGCGCGGTGAAGCTGGACAGATAGGCGCCGGGCGTTCCGTGTTGCAGGATCACGTTGAAGAAGTAGCCGCCGCAGACACCGACGACGCTCACCAGGCCGTTGAGGAACACGGCGACCAGCATGGCCGCGAGCACGCGGGGAACGACCAGGCGCTGGATCGGGTCGATGCCCAGCACCATCATGGCGTCGAGCTCCTCGCGGATCTTGCGGGCGCCGAGGTCGGCCGCGATGGCGGAGCCACCGGCGCCGGCGATCAGCAGTGCGGTCGCGATCGGACCGGCCTCACGAACGACGGCGAGCACCGAGGCGGAGCCGGTGAAGGACTGCGCGCCGAACTGCTTGATCAGGCCGCCCACCTCGAGCGCGATGACGGCGCCGAACGGGATGGCGACGAGGGCCGTCGGGATGATCGTGACGGAGGCGATGAACCACGCTTGCTGGATGAACTCGCGTGTTTGGAACGGACGCTTGAAGAGCGCCCGCCCAACGTCCAGACCGAACGCGAAAAGCGTGCCCGCTGTGCCGATGGGGCGCAGGATGCGGGCGGAGGTAGTCGAGGCCATAGAGCTCAGACGGAGGCCGGGGGCTGCGGCGGCGCCGGGGGCCCGGGTACCGAGGCGGTCACGGGAGCCGGTGCCTCGACAGGTTCTTCGACCGGCGCCGGAGCGGCGACGTGACGCGGCTCCTCAGCGGCCTGCAGGCCGGTGCCGTGCTCGGCCTCCTTGGTGAAGGAGCCCGGAGGCGGCGTGACGCCGTTCTCGCGGCACCACTCGCCGGGCGGACGCTGCCGCTTGCGCGGGATGCCGTTGGACGGCTCGAGCTGGAGCGGAATCGGCGGCAGCGGCGGCAGCTCGAGGCCTTCCTCCGCGGCGAGCTGGTCGGCGTCCTTCTCCTCCGACATGCCGATCGGCCCGACGGTCTGGGCGTTGAGGAACTGACGCACCACCGGCTCGTCGGAGGACAGCAGCTTCTCGCGCGGACCGTACATCGCGAGGTGCTTGTGATACAGCAGACCGATCTGGTCGGGAACCACACGCACCGAGTGGACGTCGTGGGTGACGATCAGGAACGTCGCGTCGATCTGGGCATTGAGGTCGACGAAGAGCTGGTTGATGAACGACGTGCGCACCGGGTCCAGACCGGAATCGGGCTCATCGATCAGGAGGATCTCGGGGTCGAGCACCAGGGCGCGGGCCAGACCCGCACGCTTGCGCATACCACCGGAGATCTCACCGGGCAGCTTGAACTCGGCACCGAGCAGACCGACCAGGTCCATCTTCTCCATGACGATGTTGCGGATCTCCGACTCCGACTTCTTGGTGTGCTCGCGCAGCGGGAAGGCGACGTTGTCGAACAGGTTCATCGAACCGAACATGGCGCCGTCCTGGAACAGCACGCCGAAGAGCTTACGGATCTCGTAGAGGTCCTTCTCGGGGCAGGAGACGATGTCCACGCCCTCGATCTCGATCGAGCCCTCCTCGGGCTTGACCAGACCGATGAGCGCCTTGAGGAAGACAGACTTACCGGTACCCGACGGGCCGAGCATCACCGAGATCTCACCGGCCGGCAGAGTCAGCGAGACGTCGCCCCAAATCAACTGCTTCCCGAAACTCTTGGTCAAGTTCTGGACCTTGACGTCGACGCCCATCGATGCTCCTCAAGCTCGGTTCAGTTGCTGCTGGGGGTGCTCATGATGCTGCAGAGCCGCTGCGTTTCGCACAACGAACTGCGCAGGCGCAAAGTTACGCGAATCACATACTGACCGGTAGAGCGTCTCATGGGAACGGGCTCCGCAGAAGGACCCCTCGATTCGGCCTCCGGAACACGTCACAGAAACACCACAGCGGCCGCCCCGACAGAGTCGGAGCGGCCGCTGCTGGAACCGTCGCCCTGAGGGCAGCAGCTCCTACGGGATCACTTGAGCGAGACGGTGGCGCCGGCGCCCTCGAGGGCTTCCTTCGCCTTCTCGGCAGCGTCCTTGGCAACCTTCTCGAGGATGGCCTTCGGAGCGGCCTCAACGAGGTCCTTGGCCTCCTTCAGGCCGAGGCTCGTGAGGGCGCGCACCTCCTTGATGACGTTGATCTTCTTGTCGCCGGCCGACTCGAGGACGACGTCGAACTCGTCCTGCTCCTCAGCGCCACCGTCGGCGGCGGCGCCACCAGCGGCAGGGGCGGCGGCGGCAACGGCGACCGGAGCGGCCGCGGTCACGCCGAAGGCGTCTTCGAACTGCTTCACGAACTCGCTGAGCTCAAGGAGAGTCATCTCCTTGAAGGCGTCGAGGAGCTCGTCGGTGCTGAGCTTCGCCATGTTGGCGTTCCTTCCATTAGCGGCGGCGGCCGATCGGACGCGCGCCAGGGTTTCTTACGGGTGGTTCGCCGAATTACTCGGCGGGGGCTTCCTCGGCAGCCTCGGCCTCGGCCACAGGGGCGTCGGTCGCGGCGGCGTCGTCCGCAGCCTCGGCCTCGGCGGCAGGGGCCTCCGCCGCAGCGGAGTCCTCGGTCGTCTCGGCAGGGGCTTCCTCCGCGGCAGCGGCCGGAGCACCGGCACCACCCGCGAGGACTGAGGGGTCCTGCTGTGCCTTCGCCTCGAGGGCACCGACGAGTCGGGCTGCCTGCGAGAGCGGGGCGTTGAGCAGGTAGACGGCCTGGGACAGCGAAGCCAGCATCGCGCCAGCAAGCTTGCCCAGCAGGACCTCGCGGGACTCGAGATCGGCCAGCTTGGCGATCTCCTTGGCGTCCAGCGTGGCGCCGTCGACGAATCCGCCCTTGATGATCAGGGCGGGGTTGGCCTTGGCAAAGTCACGCAGACCCTTGGCGGCCTCGACGAGGTCGCCATTGATGAACGCGATCGCGGTGGGGCCGTTGAGGAGGTCGTCGAAGCCTTCGACGCCCGCCTCCTTGGCGGCGATCTTGGTCAGCGTGTTCTTGACCACGGCGTATTCGGCGTTCTCACC
>JBQCDC010000318.1:0-2699 GCA_051961575.1 Marmoricola sp. | reverse complement strand
TCCGCATGCAGGCCGATCACCAGCCAGACGAAGACCGGAACGCCCAACAATCGCAGAGCGCTGATCGCGTTCGGGATGGTGAAGACCGCAGAGGACGGGCTTGCCGGCGCGGTCGAACTCACAACGCTGAACCCTACCGGCCGGTCGGGCTGACCTGCGGGAAGAGAAGCGACACCCGGGCACCCTTGATAGCGACCGTGGCGCCGTGGAGGGCAGCGATCTCGGCGACGATCGCCAAGCCGAGCCCGGTGCCGCCACTCGTGCGACTCGCGTCGACACGGGCGAAGCGCTCGAAGGCACGTGACAGGAAGCCGTCGGGAATGCCCTCACCCTCGTCGGCGACCCAGATCTCGACGGCGTCGGTCACCTGCCGCACACCTACCTGGATCGGCCCCGAGCCATAGCGGATGGCATTGCTGACGAGGTTGTCCAGGGCGACCTCGAGCCAGTGGGCGTGCGCCTGCAGCGTCAGTCCGGACTCCCCCACCGTCTCGATCTGTCGCTCGCCCAACGCGGGCAGTCGGCGAGCACGACTGGCAGCGTCGGCGAGAAGCATGTCCGCGGCGGCCGGTTGCATCTCCACGTCCGCCGATGCGTGCAGCTCCTCGAGCTCGAGCAGCGCATTGCAGAGTCGCTCGAGCCGACCGATCTGCGCGGCCAGCGAGTCCAGCGTCTCCCTCGACTGCTCGGACACCTCTTCCCGGTGGAGAGCAACCTCCACCTCCGCACGCATGACGCTCAGCGGCGCGCGCAGCTCATGCGAAGCGTCGGCGAGGAAGCGACGTTCACGTTCGCGTGAGGACTCGATGCGATCGAGGAACTCGTTGAAGGTGTGCCCGAGTCGGGTGAGCTCGTCGTCGCGATCCGCCACGGGCAGTCGCGTGTGAGGATCCGCCGCCTCGGCGGCCACGCGATAGCGTTCCACGGGATCCAGCGCAGCGCGGGCTGTTCGGTAACCGATCCACGCGGCCACGAGCAACGTCGCACCGCCCGCGATCGCCAACTGCCCCAGCAACTCCCGGAGCGCCTCGTCGTGCTCCCGCCGATCGATGGCGAACACGACCACCACTCGCTTGCCCTGATAGGTCGCCGGCGTCGCGATCCAGATGTAACTGTTGTCGGAGTCGAACATCCAGCCGGTCTCGCCCCGCTGCTCCCCCTTCGTGGTGGCTCGCGCGATCGCTCCCGCATCGGCGATGCGGCCGGTGATGTCGCCCCTGATCAACTCACCGCGTGCGTTGTAGATCTGGAAGCCGAAGGTGCCGACCTCGGGGATCTGGCCCCGGTCGGCGAGGGCGCGGAGGCCCACATCACGGTAGGCGCGCACGTCCTGGTCGAGCTGAGCGTTCAGGGACAGGTCGACGCGCCAGAACACGAACGCCGCGGCGAGAACCGAGATGAGCGCCATCCCGACGAGGACGGAGAGGACCAGTCGGACGACGATCGGCGCGCCACCACGGCGACGCAGACTAAACGTCATCGGCGGCGCGGCAGTCGATCCGGTAGCCGACCCCGCGCAGGGTCGCGACGCTCACGCGGTCGGACCCGGAGAGTCGCGCCCGCACCCGCGAGATGTACACGTCGAGCGCGTTGCTGTTGATGTCGACCTCCTCGTCCCAGACCTCGTCGAACAGGACGTGTCGACCGACCACCCGACCGGCCCGCTCCATCAGCGCACTCAACATCGCGAACTCGCGTCGGGAGGTCGCGACCTCGGCGCCGGCGACCCAGAGTCGCCGGGTTGCCAGGTCGAGCACGACGTCGCCGACGACGAGTCGGTCGTCGACAGGAACCTCGACGCGACGAAGCAACGCGTTGAGGCGCGCCACGAGCTCCTCCATCGCGAAGGGCTTGACCACGTAGTCGTCGGCGCCGGCCTCAAGTCCTTCGACGCGCTCCTCGACGGAGCCACGCGCGGTGAGCAGCACGATCGGGACGCTGTTGTGCTCGGCCCGAAGTGTTCGGCAGACCGCGATGCCACTCAGACCGGGGAGCATGTGGTCGAGGACCACCGCGTCGACAGATCCCCCTCGGATCCGCTCGAGAGCGCTCACACCGTCGTGCGAGACCTCGACGGAGAAGCCCTTGCCGATCAGGTACTCGGCCACTAGGGCAGCGAGGCGGACCTCATCGTCGACAACGAGCACGTGCATTTCGCGAGAGTAGCGAGTCGGTGCCGGATCCGGCGATGCAGGACCAGCCTCGAACCTGCGGTAATGTTCCACCGGCCGTTGGGGAAGCACCACCCCAGCGGCATCGGGCTGTGGCGCAGTTTGGTAGCGCACTTGACTGGGGGTCAAGGGGTCGCAGGTTCAAATCCTGTCAGCCCGACCAGAAGGCCAGAGGCGAATCGCCTCTGGCCTTTCGTGTGCTCAGGGCGACCAGGTCCAGATGAGCGCCAGGTAGCCGCCGAACCAGGCGGAGAGCGCCCCGGCCGTGGTCAGGATGGCAATCGCCTCGCGGTGTCGGACCTTCGCCAACGCCACGGCGGGCGGCAGCAGCAACGTGACCGCGGGGATGAGCAAGCGCGCCTTGTTCGGTCCCGTGTTCGAACCGATGGTGAGCAGCAGGATGGACGCTGAGTAGACGATGAGCACGAGCGGCTGACCGGACGAGAGGCTCAGCACGAAGAACAGCAACGCGCACGCGACGACGGCGGTCACCAGGTAGAGCACCAGGTCGATGCGGTGCGCGGTGAG
>JBQCDC010000317.1:0-6314 GCA_051961575.1 Marmoricola sp. | reverse complement strand
TGTGCCGCGACCGCGTTCACCTGCTCCTGCACCAGATGGGGAACGGTCCCGCCGGTCTGGTGCAAGTACTTCAGGACGGCATCGACCGCGCCCTTACGGATGGTCTTCCCGTCAGGCAGGTCCACGCCGCTCATGCGCGTCTGCGCGGTGAACGCCACGAACCGCGCCCCGGCCGGTGGCACCGCGCCCGGGTCGTTGCCGTGCTGCCGGCGGGACAGGTCCACGATGCTCTTGCCCTCGGGCGTCTCGTCCGCCGCGGAGGCCAGCGCCGCGAGCCGGCCCAGCTCCGCCGCCGCGAAACCCCCGACCGGCCGGAACTCCGTCGCCTTGCGGTTGCCCAGCGTGATCGTGCCGGTCTTGTCGAGCAGGAGCGTGTCGATGTCACCCGCCACTTCCACCGCCTTGCCGCTCTTGGCGATCAGGTTCGCCCGCAGCGCCCTTACGGACCTCGCGTCCGCCGAAGTCCAGACCGGACATGCGGGTCTGAGCGGTGAAGGGGACGAACTCGGCGCCCGCCGGAGTCGTCGCACTCGCGCCGTACTGCTGCTCCGCCAACTCGACGATCGAGCGCCCCTCCGGGGTTTCGTCCGCCAGGCTCGAGAGGTGGGCTGCGGCCGCGAGCGCGGCGACGGAGACGTTGCCGACCGGCAGGAACTCGGCCGCCTGCCGGTTGCCCAGCGTGATCGTGCCGGTCTTGTCGAGCAGCAGCGTGCTGACGTCACCGGCCGCCTCGACGGCACGACCCGACATGGCCAGCACGTTGTGCTGCACCAGGCGGTCCATGCCGGCGATGCCGATCGCGCTCAGGAGCGCGCCGATCGTGGTCGGGATCAGGCAGACCAGCAGCGCGACCAGAACGATCGTCGACTGGTGTGCGCTCGAGTAGATCGCGAGCGGCTGCAGCGTGACGGTCGCCGCCAGGAAGACGATCGTGAGGCCCGCCAGCAGGATGTTCAGGGCGATCTCGTTGGGCGTCTTCTGGCGCTCTGCTCCCTCGACGAGCGCGATCATCCGGTCGATGAAGCTCTCGCCCGGCTTCGCGGTGATCTGCACGATGATCCGGTCCGAGAGCACCTTGGTGCCACCGGTCACCGAGGACCGGTCGCCACCGCTCTCGCGGATGACCGGCGCGGACTCGCCCGTGATCGCCGACTCGTCGACGCTGGCCACACCTTCGACGACGTCGCCGTCACCGGGGATGATCTGCCCGGCCTCGACGACCACGCGGTCGCCCACCTTGAGGTCGGGGGCGTTGACCTGGCTGCCGTCCTCGAGGAACGCCACGGTGTCGGTCTTGGCCTTGCGCAGCGTCGCCGCCTGCGCCTTGCCGCGACCTTCGGCCACCGCCTCGGCGATGTTGGCGAAGAGCACGGTCAACCACAGCCAGACGACGATGACCCACGCGAACACGCTCTCGTGGACGAAGGCGCTGACGGTCGAGAAGACCGCGCCGATCTCCACGACGAACATGACCGGAGACTTGATCATCGCCCGTGGGTCGAGCTTGCGCGCGGCATCGGGCAGCGCCGCGATCACCTGCTGGGGGCCGAATGCCGAGCCCTTGCGAACTGTGTGGTGCTCTACCGACGCCGCAGGCGCTGTATCGAGACCCGTGCTCATCACTTGAGTCCTTCCGCGAGGGGTCCCAGCGCAAGTGCCGGGAAGAACGTCAGGCCCGCGATGATCAGGCTCACGCCTACGAGGAGCCCGACGAAGAGGCCGTTCTGGGTGCGCAGCGTTCCGCTGGTCTCAGGCACCTGCCCTTGCTGAGCCAGGGAGCCCGCGAGTGCCAGCGTGATCACGATCGGGATGAAGCGACCGGCGAGCATCGCGATCGACAATGCGATGTTGTAGAAGTTCGTGTTCGCGCTGAGGCCGGCGAACGCAGATCCGTTGTTGTTCGACGCCGACATGAAGGCGTAGAGGATCTCCGACATGCCGTGCGGTCCCGGATTGAGGATCGACGATTTCGCGGTCTTCAGCGTGATCGCGAGACCGGTGCCGCCCAGGACGAGCAGCGGCATCGTGAGGACGTGGAGTGAGACCAGCTTGATCTCACGTCCTTGGATCTTCTTGCCGAGGTACTCGGGCGTGCGACCCACCATGAGGCCGCCGACGAAGACCGTCATGACCGCCAGCACGAGGATGCTGTAGAGACCGGCCCCGATACCGCCGGGTGCGACCTCTCCCAGACCCATGTTGAACAGAAGGAGCGCGCCGCCGACCCCGGTGAACGAGGAGTGTGCGGCATCGATAGCGCCCGTGGAGGTACCGGTCGTGGAGACCGCGAACAACGACGAGCCCGGAACTCCGAATCTGGTTTCCTTGCCCTCCATCGTCGCTCCGGCGAGGTGCCCGGCAGCGCCGCTGTGGGCCATCTCCGCCCAGGTGACACCGATGAGGATGATCGCCCACATCACGAACATCGCCGCGAGGATCGCGTAGCCCTGCTTGACGTTGCCGACCATCGTGCCGAAGGTCCGGGTCAGGCAGACGGGGATGAGCAGCAGCAGGAAGATCTCGAGCCAGTTCGTGAACGGGTTCGGGCTCTCGAACGGGTGCGCGGAGTTGGCGTTGTAGAAGCCACCACCGTTGTTGCCGAGCTCCTTGATGGCCTCCTGGGAAGCCACCGGACCACCGGTGATCGTCTGGTGCTGGCCCAGCAGTGTGGTGGCGACGTGTCCGGAGGAGAAGTTGTCGATGGCGCCGGCCGCGATGAGGATGACGGCCGAGACGATCGAGAGCGGGATCAGGATCCGGAAGGTGCCCCGAATGACGTCGACCCAGAAGTTGCCGAGGTGGTCGGTGTGCCGGCGCGTGAAGCCGCGCACCAGGGCGACGGCCACTGCGAGGCCGACCGCGGCGGAGACGAAGTTCTGCACCGCGAGGCCGCTCATCTGCACGAGGTGGCCCATCGTCGACTCACCGGAGTAGGCCTGCCAGTTCGTGTTGGTGACGAACGAGGCCGCGGTGTTGAAGGCGAGGGCCGGCGAGACGTTCGCCATGCCGATCGACAGCGGCAGGTGGGACTGAATGCGCAGCAGCAGATAGAGCAGGAGCACGCCGACGAACGAGAAGGCGAGGACGGAGCGCGCGTAGGCGGGCCAGCTCTGCTCGGTGTCGGACCTGACGCCGAGGAGCTTGTAGACACCGCGCTCGACGCGCCAGTCCTTGTCGGTGGTGAACGTGTGCGCCATCCAGTCCCCGAGGGGGCGGTAGAGCAGCGCCAGGGCGCCGATCAGCGCGGCGATCTGGCCCAGGTCGGCAAGTACATCGACCGTCATGTCAGAACTTCTCCGGGAAGAGGAGGGCGTACACGAGGTAGCCCAGAACGATGGTGCCCAAGATCAGGCCGATCAGATCCTCGGTGCTCATAGCCGCTCCAGACCCTTGAGGATGAAGAAGCTGACCACGAAGAACGCGACCGTGCCGAGCACGACTAGAACGTCACTCATATCTCCATCGAAGGGGCCTGTTAGGGCCGTTTGCGAGGGTCCTAACGCACGCCTAACGGGACGCCTCTTGTTCCAAACGCGCCCCTGACGTATGCGGTGACCTAGGCCACTCTGGTTCCATTGGTGCTCGTGACCACCGCGCTACCTGCCGCCGAGCCCGCCGCCGCCCCTCGGCGACGTGGACTCGCGAGGTGGTTCCTCCAGCACGGAGCGGGGCAGGACGGCAGCCACAAGACCCACGTCTGGTGGATGGTCGTGTGCCTCACGGGCCTGGACCTCTTCTCGTCGCTCGGGTATGCGCCCGGCATCTCGGTCAACGCGGCCGGCAAGGCCGCACCGCTGGCCACCCTCGTCCTGGTGGCGGTGATGCTGTTCGGCGCTCTGCCCGTCTATCGCCGCGTCGCCGGTGAGTCGCCGCACGGCCTGGGGTCGATCGCCATGCTCGAGAAGCTCCTGCCGCGATGGAACGGCAAGCTCTTCGTGCTGGTGCTCCTCGGTTTCGCCTTCACCGGCTGGGTCGTCACGATCACGCTGTCCGCCTCTGACGCCGCGGCCCACCTGGTCGAGAATCCGAACTTCCACTCATTCCTGGCCGGGAAGAACCTGCTCGTCACGCTGGTCTTCATCACGATCCTCGGCGCGGTGTTCCTCAAGGGCTTCAACGAGGCCATGGGCATCGCGGTGGTGCTGGTCGCGGTCTACCTGACGCTCAACGCCATCGTCATCGGCGCCGGTCTGGTGAAGGTGGTGCAGCACTCGGCGGTCATCGGACAGTGGCACACGGCGGTGACCCATGAGCATGGCGGCTCGCTCACCCTCGTCCTCTTCGCGCTGTCCGTCTTCCCGCTCCTCGCACTCGGTATGTCCGGGTTCGAGACCGGCGTCGCGGTGATGCCCCTGATCACGGGTCAGGAGGGCGACACCGAGGAGAAGCCGGTCGGCCGGATCCGGAACGCCCGCAAGCTCCTCGCCGCCGCCGCGATCATCATGAGCCTCTACCTGATCGGCAGCTCGATCGTCTGCTCGCTCCTGATCGACGAGTCGGCCTTCGGACCGGACGGGCCGGCGAACGGCCGAGCGCTCGCCTTCCTGGCGCACAGCGTCCTCGGCAACGGCTTCGGCACGGTCTATGACCTCGCGACGGTCGCCATCCTGTGGTTCGCGGGCGCCTCGGCGATGGCAGGAATGCTGACGCTGATTCCCAAGTACCTCCCGCGCTACGGAATGGCGCCGAGCTGGATCGAAGCGGTGCGACCGCTGGTCGTGGTGATCATCGCGGCCTGCTTCGTGATCACCTGGATCTTCGATGCCAACACGGATGCCCAGGGTGGTGCGTACGCGACCGGGGTGCTCGTGCTGATGACCTCCGCGACCGTCGCTGTGACCATCTCGGCGCACCGGAAGCGACAGCGCCGCCTCGCGGTCGCCTTCGGGTTCATCTCGGCGATCTTCGTCTACACGACCGGCGTCAACATCGTTCAGCGCGTCGACGGCCTCAAGATCGGCGTCTGCTTCATCGTCACGATCGTGGCGCTGTCGATCGCCTCGCGGATGCTGCGTGCCTTCGAGCTGCGCGCTACCGAGGTCGTCTTCGACGATGCCGCCAAGCGTTACCTGCGAGACGCCGCCCGCCGCAGCATCCGGCTGGTGGCGAATGAGCCCGGCACCGGGGACGCGGAGGAGTACCGCGACAAGATCGCCCAGATCATGGACGACAACGAGCTGTCGAACGCTGGCGACCTGATCTTCGTCGAGGTCACCGTGACGGATCCCTCCGACTTCGACTCCAAGCTCGAGGTCCGCGGCTGCATTAAGCACGACGCGTATCGGGTGCTCACGATGGAGTCGCCGTCGGTTCCCAATGCCCTGGCCGCTCTAGTGCTGCACGTGCGCGACAACACGGGCGTGCGGCCGCACATCTACTTCGAGTGGACGGAGGGCAACCCGGCGCGGAACTTCTTGCGCTTCCTGCTCTTCGGCGCCGGTGAGGTCGCACCCGTCACGCGCGAGGTGCTTCGCCGTGCCGAGCCCGTTCGCAAGCGCAGGCCGCACCTGCACGTCGGCTGACGACCCCTCAGGTTTTTCTCAGACTGTCGCGCAGACCCCGCGTAGTGATTGCATTGCGCGTGTGTCGTCCCTAGTCGCGCCGCGCCGCGCTCGCTCGCCCTTCCTGCGGTGGTTGCTCGGCGCGGGTGTTGAGTCGCAGAAAACGCATCGGACCCACATGTGGTGGATGGTCGTGTGCCTCACCGGTGTCGACCTCTTCTCCTCGCTCGGTTACGCACCCGGTATCGCGCAGCAGGCCGCGGGCGAGGCCGCACCGATCGCCACGATCGTCCTGGTGCTCGTGATGCTGTTCGGTGCCCTTCCGGTCTACAAACGGGTGGCCAAGGAGTCTCCCTTCGGGCAGGGCTCGATCGCTATGCTGGAGCGCCTGCTGCCCTTCTGGCGTGGCAAGTTCTTCGTGCTCGCGCTGCTGGGCTTCGCAGCCACCGACTTCATCATCACCATCACGCTGTCGGCCGCGGATGCCGCCGCCCACCTGGTGGAGAACCCGCTCTTCAAGCCCTACATCGGTGGCCAGAACATGGTGGTCACGCTTGTGCTGATCACGATCCTGGGCGCGGTCTGCCTCAAGGGCTTCACCGAGGCGATCAGCATCGCGGTCTTCTTGACGGTCACCTACCTGTCTCTCAACGCGATCGTGATCGTGAAGGGGTTGATCGAGGTCTCCAAGCACGGCTCGGTGGTGACCCAGTGGTCGCACAACCTCCAGGCCCAACATGGCTCGGACCCGCATGTGCTGCTGTATGCCTTGATCGTGTTCCCAGCGCTGGCACTGGGCATGTCCGGGTTCGA
>JBQCDC010000316.1:0-10260 GCA_051961575.1 Marmoricola sp. | reverse complement strand
GCGGCCATCTCCAGCGTCTCCTCGTAGGAGATCCGCGGGATCTTCTGGGCGCGGGGCTCGACGCGCGGGTCAGCGGTGAAGATGCCGTCCACGTCGGAGTAGATCTCGCAGACCTCGGCGTTCAGCGCGACCGCGAGCGCGACGGCGGTGGTGTCGGACCCGCCGCGGCCGAGGGTGGTGATGTCCTTCGTGGTCTGCGAGACGCCCTGGAAGCCGGCGACGATCGCGATCGCGCCCTCCTCGATGGCGGTCTCGATGCGACCCGGGGTGACGTCGATGATCTTGGCCCGGCCGTGCTCGGCGTCGGTGATCACGCCGGCCTGCGAGCCGGTGAACGAGCGTGCCTCGTGACCGAGGTTCTGGATCGCCATGGCGAGGACAGCCATCGAGATCCGCTCGCCAGCGGTGAGGAGCATGTCGAGCTCTCGAGCGGGCGGGAGCGGGGAGACCTCGTTGGCGAGGTCGATCAGGTCGTCGGTGGTGTCGCCCATGGCCGAGACCACGACGACGACGTCATGACCGAGCTTGCGGGTCTCGACGATGCGCTGCGCGACTCGCTTCACTCCAGCGGCGTCAGCGACGGACGAGCCGCCGTACTTCTGCACGACGATTCCCACGAGTTGCTCCCAGTTAGGCGGATTCGACGCAGGAGATTCTATCGGCGGTACATACCGCTCGCCGACGACTTATCGGGCGCTGGAACGACGGCGTTCAGCTTCCTGCGGCGCGACGGCCCGCGAAAGCCCTGCTCAGGGTCACCTCGTCGGCGTACTCGAGGTCGCCACCCACGGGCAGCCCACTCGCCAGGCGCGTGACCTTGAGGCCCAGCGGAACGAGCATGCGGGTCAGGTAGGCCGCGGTGGCGTCACCCGCGATGTTGGGGTCCATGGCGAGGATCACCTCGACCACGGCACCGTCGCTCAGGCGCTGCATCAGCTCCCGGACACGGAGCTGCTCAGGCCCGATTCCGTCCAACGGCGAGATCGCGCCACCGAGCACGTGGTAGCGGCCGCGGAACTCCTTGGTGCGCTCGATCGCCACGATGTCCTTGGGCTCCTCGACCACGCAGATCAGCGTCATGTCCCGCCGCGGGTCCTGACAGATCCGGCACTGCTCCTCCTCCGCGACGTTGCCGCAGGTGGAGCAGAAGCGCGCCTTGGCCTTGAGCTCGATCAGAGTTTCCGCAAGCCGCCGGACGTCCGTCGGCTCAGCGGCGAGGATGTAGAACGCGATGCGCTGAGCGCCCTTCGGGCCGACACCCGGCAGACGGCCTAGCTCATCGATGAGGTTCTGGAGAACACCCTCATACAAGCGGATTGCCCCCCAACATGCCGCCGATGTCGCCGCCGAGGGCGCCGGTCACCGGGCTGAGCTTCTCCGAGGCGAGCGCATCCGACTTGGCCCGGGCGTCGCGATACGCGGCAACCACGAGGTCACCGAGGTCGGTGAGCGACTCCTCGTCGGTACCACCGACCGCGGCCGCGGTGAAGCGCACCCCGACGACCTCACCAGTGCCGTTGACGGTGACGCTGACGCCGCCAGAGCTGCCCTCGACCTCCGTCGCCGCAAGCTCGGCCTGCGCCTGCATCAGCTGGGCCTGCATCTCTTGCGCCTGCTGCAGCATCGCGCCGAGGTCGAAACCGCCCGCTTCGCCGCCGAAGGGGTTCTGAGTCATGAGTTCTGCTCCGTCTGTGTGGGGGTCTATTGCTCGTGGGTGATCTCGTCGATGACCGTGGCGCCGAGCGTCTGCTCCAAGAGCGCCTGACCGTCGACGTTGCCGTCATCGACCACGGGGTCGTCGAGGTCGACGTGCTCGTCGGCATCTGGGACTGCGCGGCCCGTGTCCTTGGCCTGGGCGGCCTGGTTCAACTGCTCGCGCGCGGCGGCGGCGCCGGTGGAGGCGGGCTTGGGCGCCGGTTCGTCTCGTTGGTCGAGTGCCGGCGCAGCCGGTGTATCGAGACCCTCCGGGGCAGGCGCGGGCTCCGGTTTCGTGACGGCGCTTCGCGCCTCCTCAACCTCCGGGGTGCGTGGCGCGCCCTCCGAGCCGTCGACGATCGCCTCGACCCGCCACTTCGACCCGACGAGTCGCAGGGCGGCCTCAGCGACCACCTCGTCGCTCTGGCTGCCGAGGAACGACTCGCGGGCCCCGGAGTTCTTCAGGCCTAGCGTGAGCACGTCACCCTCGAGTCCGACGACCTGGGCGTTCTGGCTGAGCAGGATCCAGGCGAATCGGCGCTGCTTCTTGATCTCGTCGAGGAGGTCCGGCCAGATGCGTCGGGCATCGGCGAGGGTCATGGTGCCGGGCTTCGCGACGGCGCTCTGCACCTCTCCGACGACGGCGGAGACGGCGGTCTTCGCGACGCCGACGACGTTGCGGGCGGCCTCGCGGGCGGCCGGGCGGACTGAACGCTGCTCGGGTTCGGGTTCAGGAGCCGGTGGCGGCGTAGGTGGGGCGGCTTCCTCCGGTTTCGTGACGGCGCTTCGCGCCTCCTCAACCTCCGGGGCGCCACCCATGCCGAGGCGACGCTCGAATCGGTCCATCCGAGCCGCAAGGCCGACCGCGTCGAGCGACGAAGCGGGCAGGAGCACCCGCGCGCAGATCAGCTCGAGAAGGAGTCGCGGCGAGGTCGCGCCGCGCATCTCGGTCAGCCCCACCGACACGATGTCAGCGGCGCGCACGAGCTCCGCCCGACCGAAGCGAGCGGCCTGGGCCGTCAGTCGCTCGGCGGCATCTTCGGGCAGATCCAGCAGACCGCTGGCGGGAGCGTCCGGCACCGCGGAGACGATGACGAGGTCGCGCAGACGGCGCAGCAGGTCTTCGGTGAAGCGACGGGGGTCCTGCCCGGTCTCCATGACCTTGTCGACCACGCCGAACACGCTGGCGCCGTCGCTCGCGGCGAGCCCGTCGACGACCTCGTCCAGGAGGTTGTCGGGCGTGTACCCGAGGAGGTTGGTGGCCACGTCGTAGGTGACGCCCTCGGTGCCCGCGCCGCCGAGGAGCTGGTCGAGCACGGAGAGCGTGTCACGAGCCGATCCCGCGCCCGCGCGGACCACGAGCGGCAGCGCGGCCGGGTCGATCGCGACGCCCTCCTTGGCGCACAGCTCGGCCAGGTAGTCCTGGAGCAGCCGCGGTGGAATCAGGCGGAAGGGGTAGTGGTGGGTGCGCGACCGGATGGTCGGGATGACCTTCTCCGGCTCGGTGGTCGCAAAGATGAACTTGAGGTGCTCGGGCGGCTCCTCGACCAGCTTGAGCAGGGCGTTGAAACCCTGCGAGCTGACCATGTGGGCCTCGTCGATGATGTAGATCTTGTAGCGGCTGCTGACCGGCGCGAAGAACGCCCGCTCGCGCAGGTCACGAGCGTCGTCGACACCACCGTGGCTGGCCGCGTCGATCTCGATGACATCGATGGATCCCGGACCGCCGCGCGCGAGGTCCCGGCACGACTGGCACTCGCCGCACGGATCGGCGATCGGTGCCTTCTCGCAGTTGAGCGCACGCGCGAGGATGCGGGCGCTCGTGGTCTTGCCGCAGCCGCGCGGACCGGAGAACAGGTACGCGTGGTTGACCCGGTTGTTCGCGAGGGCCTGACGCAACGGCCCGGTGACGTGATCCTGGCCGATCACCTCGGCGAAAGTCTCCGGCCGGTAGCGGCGGTAGAGGGCGAGGGTTTGCGTCACACAGGGAGCCTAACCGGGCGTTGCGACAGCTTTGACCGGCCGCGACGAACCTGACGCGAGGATCGCGCCACCGAGGATGGAAATGCCGATCGTGAGCATGGCGCCGAGCATCAACGCGGACCCCTCGCCCGCCTTCAGAAGGTGCAACTGCGAGCCGATCGTGGCGGCCGAGACGGGTACGCCGAGCTGCGCGGCGGCCAGCATTCCGTAGGGCAGACCCTGGCCCACCAAGCGCGTCAGCAGGTGGGCGATGGCCGCGGCGACCGCGAGCCCAATGGCAAGGCCGATCATCTTGGGATGGCTGAACAGCTCGCGGAGATTGAGCTCGGCGCCCAGCCAGACGAAGTAGACCGGACCGAGGAACCCCTCGGTGACGGCGAACAGCTGCTTGGCCAGGCGTCTCGGCTCACCCACCGCCGCGACCGCCAGGCCGAACGCGAAGCCCGCGAGCATGATCGACACATGCGTCTGGACGGCGACCGCCGCAATGCCGAAGAGGATGGCGAGCTGGATGCGCAGCTCGAAGGCGAACGCGCGCGCCTCGGAGACTTGGTGGACGCGCTCGCGGGCGCCCGACTGCTCGACGTGACGTAGGGCGAAGAAGACAACGACCGCTGTCGCGATCACGGCGACCGCACCCAGGGCAGCGCGGGCGGCGTGGGGTGGATCGATTGCCAACGGCAGCGCGACGATGCACGCGGCGTCCGCAATCGCCACCTGCGGCAACAGACCCAGGATGCCGTCGCCGCTCAGGCCCAGTGAGTCGATGATCGGCAGGATGATCGCCGCCGAGGACGATGCGGTCAGCACCGCATACAGAGGCCCGTGCCCGGTCCCGAAGATCCCCGCCAACGCGTATCCCAACCCGCCGGCCACCACCCCGACGGCCACCGCCCGAACAGCGCCCTTAGCCAGAGCCGGCCGAATCTTCGGGTCTCGAACGGGGACGTGCGTTCCCGCCACGAACATGACCAGCGCGAAACCGACGTCTCCGAGAAAGGTGAAGGTCGGATCCGCCGAGTGCAGGTACCCGAATCCGGTCTTGCCCAGCACGGCACCCGCGACCAGTTCCCCCAGTACGACCGGCAGATGCCACGCGCGCGGCAGCGCCAGCAACGGCCCCAACAGCCCGATCGCACAGATCACGCAGAGCTCGGTGACCCCCATCCGCACATTCTTGCCGCTCAGGGGCCGCCATTCCGGGAGAAGCGACGGTTCGAGCGTGAGAAGTGACGGCTCGAGCGTGAGAGGCGACGGTTCGGCGGTTCGGGACCCCCGCTAGACTTCGGGCCAACCCCTCGTGCGGCGACATCTCACTGAACTCCCCCAGGACCGGAAGGTAGCAAGGGCAGGTGGGCTCTGTCGGGTGCACGAGGGGCCTCTGCGTTCTCCGTCGGATTTCACGCAGCGTGCCGCGCGCGGGTACCCTCTCCGGCGGAGGTGTCGCCTAGTGGCCTATGGCGCTCGCTTGGAAAGCGGGTTGGGTGCAAGCCCTCGGGGGTTCGAATCCCCCCATCTCCGCCATTCAGCTCCCGCGCGAACCGCGCGGGAGTGCGCCCATTTGTAAGCCCTTCGAAATCAATCGCCCTCGGAATTGTCGGCAGGCGGTGGCACGATCGAAGGGTGAGCACACAAAGTGTGGCCCCAGAGTCCCTGCTCGACCGCTACGCCGAGGTGCGCGCTTACACCGAGCGCCTGGCCGAGCCCCTCAGTCCGGAGGACCAGACGGTCCAATCGATGCCGGACACCTCCCCCACCAAGTGGCACCGCGCGCATGTCACCTGGTTCTTCGAGACCTTCCTCCTGGCCGACAACGAGCCGGACTTCGCGCCGTACGCGGACAAGTACTGGTTCTTGTTCAACAGCTACTACGAGGCCGTGGGCCCGCGGTACTCGCGCCCGATGCGTGGCGTGATCAGTCGCCCGGGCACCCATGAGGTCGGCGCGTACCGCAGCAACGTCGATGACCGCATGCGCGACCTCATCAGTAGCGTCGACCAGGGCACCCTCGAGAAGCTCCGAGGCCTCATCGAGCTCGGCTTCAACCATGAGCAGCAGCACCAGGAGCTGCTGCTCATGGACATCAAGCACGTCCTGTCCCTGAACCCCTTGCAGCCCGCCTACGCGGGTCGCCCAGCAGCGTCCGGCGATCCGGGGCGACTGGGCTGGTGCGACTTCGAGGGTGGCCTCGTCGAGATCGGGCACCGCGGAACGGACTTCTCCTTCGACAACGAGCTGCCGCTGCATCAGCAGTACGTCCAGCCGTTCCGACTGGCGGACCGCCTGATCACCAACGGCGAATGGCTGGCCTTCATGGAGGACGGCGGCTACCGCCGGCCCGAGTTCTGGCTGTCCGACGGTTGGGCACGCGTGCAGACCGACGGCTGGGAGGCACCGTTCTACTGGACGCAGATCGACGGCGTCTGGTTCGAGCACACCCTGCATGGCACCTGGCCGGTCGACAGATCGCTGCCGGTCTGTCACATCAGCCACTACGAGGCGGACGCCTACGCCGCCTGGGCCGGCAAGCGACTGCCCACCGAGGCCGAGTGGGAGATCGCCGCCCTCGCCAGCGCCGATTCCACGGCGAACCTCGCCGACACCGCGACCTTCCATCCTCAGGCCGCACCGACCGCCAACGGGCACCTCCGCCAGATGCTCGGCGACTGCTGGGAGTGGACCTCCTCGGCCTATCTGCCCTATCCGGGCTTCACGACGGCTCCGGGCGCCGTCGGCGAGTACAACGGCAAGTTCATGTCGGGCCAGATGGTGCTGCGAGGCGGGTGCGCGCTGACGCCACCGGGGCACACGCGGATCTCGTATCGGAACTTCTTCCCCGCCGGAGCGCGCTGGCCCCTGACCGGTCTCCGATTGGCGGAGGGCTGATCGATGGCTGCAGTGGTGCGCTGCGCGCATTTGGCGACCCTTGATCTCGACCTCGACTGCGAGGTCGGCTGTCCGCCCGCTGTCTCCCAGGGACGCTGGACCGTCGGCGCCGCCTCGGATGACGTCGCCAAGGCTGTCCTCGACGACCTGACGAGCGGGATCTCGGTCGGCGGGGCGCTGCTTCGGCTGGCCGACCGCCAGCCGGAGACGGGTCCGGTCTTCGCTGCCGACGGAGACCAGTTCGCAGCCCTCGTCGAGGGCGGAGACGTCCACGAGTGCAATCCCCGCGGTGGCGTGTGGGCTGCGACCACAGATCCGGCCGCCCCGAGCGTCGAGCAGGAGTGGTCGCTGCTGACCGAGGCGTCGGTCGTGGTCTACGACGAATGCGGCCAGACGGTGGTCCCTCTCGCCGCATGGCGCCCGCTCGAGCTTCTCGCTCCCGACGAGCTCGTGGCCGGCATGCGCCGCGACGTCGTGATGGGCCTCACCTCGCACCCGAAGTGGCTACCACCCAAGTACTTCTACGACGACCGCGGCAGCGAGCTGTTCGACGAGATCACCCGGCTCCCCGAGTACTACCCGACCAACGCCGAGCGCTCGCTCCTGAACAAGCACTCGGCGGACATCGCCCTCGCTGCGGATGCCGAATGCCTGCTCGAGCTGGGCTCAGGTTCGTCCGAGAAGACCCGCTGGCTCATCGACGCGATGGCCGAGCTCGGCCTGTCGAGCTATGTGCCGGTCGACGTGAGCTCGGGCGCGTTGCGCTCGGCCGCCGAGAACCTCCAAGGTCGAGACGTCGCGATGCTGCCCGTCGTGGCCGACTTCGAGCGGCACTTGGCGGAGCTGCCGCACCCGGGCAAGCGGCTCATCGCCTTCCTGGGCGGCACTATCGGCAATCTCGCTCCCCCGCAGCGTTCGAGGTTCCTCACCGACCTCGCCGCCACGATGAGCGAAGGTGAGACGTTCCTGGTGGGCGTCGACCTCGTGAAGGACCCAGGCCGCCTGGTGCGCGCCTACGACGATTCCGCGGGCGTCACGGCTGAGTTCAACCGCAACGTGCTGGCCGTCCTGAACCGCGAGCTCGACGCCGACTTCGACCTGGCCGCCTTCGAGCACGTCGCCCTGTGGGACCCGGTGAACGAATGGATCGAGATGCGCCTGCGCGCCACCACGGCGCAGCAGGTCAAGGTGCCAGGCGTGGATCTCTCCGTCGAGTTCGCCGCCGGCGAGGAGATGCGCACCGAGATCTCCGCCAAGTTCCGCCGCGAACGGATCGAAGGAGAGCTCTCAGCCGCTGGGCTCGACCCGATCGGCTGGTGGACGGACGGCGACTACGCCTTGGTGATGGGAAGAAGAGCGCATGACTGAGAGCAACCCCATCGACCTCGACTTCTCGGACCTTCGTGCCATGTTCATCAACTGCACGCTGAAGCGCAGTCCCGAGCAGAGCCACACACAGGGGCTCGTCGACGCGAGCGCCGCCATCATGCGCAAGCACGGCGTCGAGGTGGAGACGCTGCGCGCGATCGACCACCCGATCGCGACCGGTGTCTATCCCGACATGCGCGAGCACGGTTGGGAGGAGGACGCCTGGGTCGACATCGGTCCCCGGGTGCTCGCGGCCGACATCCTGGTGATTGCGGGCCCGATCTGGCTCGGCGACAACTCGAGCGTGACCAAGCAGATCATCGAGCGCCTCTACTCGTACTCGGGGATGCTCAACGACAAGGGCCAGTACCTGTTCTACGGCCGTGTGGGCGGCTGCCTCATCACGGGCAACGAGGACGGCATCAAGCACTGCGCGATGAACATCCTCTACAGCCTGCAGCACATCGGCTACACGATCCCACCCAACGCCGACGCCGGCTGGATCGGCGAGGCCGGACCCGGACCCTCCTACCTCGACCCCGGCAGCGGCGGGCCGGAGAACGACTTCACCAACCGCAACACCACGTTCATGACCTGGAACCTCATGCACCTGGCCCGCATGCTCAAGAACGCAGGCGGCGTGCCCGGGTACGGCAACCAGCGATCGGAGTGGAACGCGGGAACCCGCTTCGACTGGGAGAACCCGGAATACCGGTCGTAGGGGTTTCTTGACGGGCCTTCGGCCCTCCTCAACCTCCGACTAATCCCAGGCCTCCAGGCTGTGGGACTCGGCAGCCTTATAGGCCTTGAGGAACCCGCCCAGCGTGCGGTCCCAGCCGTAGTTCGGCGGAACCTTGTGGTTGTGCCGGGCCATGGCGTGCCACTCGTCACGGTTGCGGAGCAGGCGCACCATGGCCGCCACCATCGCGCGGTCGTCGGCGCACAGCAGCCCGTCGACCCCGTCGTGGACGAACTCACCGACGCCCCCGCTGCGCATCGCCAGGACGGGAAGTCCGGCAGCACGCCCCTCGAGGGCAGCGATCCCGAACGACTCCTGATGGGCGGGCGCCAGGAACAGGTCGGCACTGTGGCACATGCGGCGCACTTCGGGTCGTGGCACTCCCCCGGTGAGCTTCACGACGTCATGCATGCCGTGGTGGTCGATCCAGGTGTGCATGCGCTTCTCGAGGGGCCCAGCACCGACGATCCGGACGTTGAACGGCTGGTCGGGCGCGATACGACGCACCTCGGCCAGTTGGTGCAGCAGTCCCATCGGGCGCTTGCGTGGAGCGAGCCGATTGACCGCGAGGAAGGTCGGGACCTCGGGCACGACGACCTCGTCGGGGTCGGCGATGCCCTCGCGCCAGTAGTCGACGTCGACCGCATTCGGCACGACGTGCACCACCGCGCCGGGCAGCATGTCGTGCACCTCGCGAGCCGCGACCGAGCTGACCGCGGTCCAGATCGGCTGACGACGCTGCCATCCGGCGGCAGCGGAGACACCCTTGATGATCGGGCCTCGGCCGGCCCACATCGAGTGCACCGTCGCCACCACCGGAACGCCTCGGACGGTGGCCTGGCGCATGACAACGCTCGTCATCGGGGAGAACACCGACAGGTGCGCATGCACCACGTCGAAGTCGTTCAGGCGAACCTCGCGACGCCCGTACTGGACGGCAGTGACGTCGTTGGAGAACGCGCCGGCGCCCCGCTGCCGCGAGAGCACGGTGACAGCGTTCCCGTCCGCGACCTGCCGGTGGGCAAGTTCCTCGACGAACAGCTCGATGCCGCCGACGGCCGGACGGTAGACGTCCGTGACGTGCAGTATCCGCATCAAGCGGCTCCGGAATCTGTGAGCAGGGCGGCCTCCTGTTCAGCGCGCTTGCGCCTGTTCAGGTAATACCAAATACCCAACCATGCCCCACCAACCGGAACCTCGAGCGCCGCGACGAACGCGCGGTAGAGAATCACGCCGGCCGCCGAGAGCGTGGGATCGCCACCCATTGCGACGAGGATTCCGGTGGCGCCGGCCTCGGTGAAGCCGAGACCTGCCGGCGTGATCGGCACGATCGACAAGAAGCGCTCCACGGCGTAGGCAGCCAACACCGCTGCGGGCAGGACGTGGTCGCCGACCGCCTGGATGCAGGCGTAGAGCAGAGCCGCCTGGGCGACGCCGTAGGCCGTCATGAAGGTGCTCAACCGGAACCACTGGACGCGCACCACGGCGGCGACCATGTCGCGGGTGCGCACCGTCTCCGCAGCGATGGCCTCCTCGTTCACCTCGCGCTTGAAGAGCCGCGCGATCACCGCGATCACCCGCGCCAGGAG
>JBQCDC010000315.1:0-2445 GCA_051961575.1 Marmoricola sp. | reverse complement strand
ATCGCCTCCGCGCGCTTCATGACGTCCTTGCAGAACGATTCCATCTCGGACTGGTCGTCGATGTACATCGACGGCTTGATGCAGATCGTCGTGAAGCCCTGCTCCAGCTGCTCGGGGATCGAGTCCATCGACTCCCCCAGGTCGGCCGGCGAGTGGTCGTCGGGGAAGGAGTAGCGCACCCCGCCGACCATCTCGAGGTCGGCGATGTCGCGGCCGGCAGCGGCCATCTCGGTGCGGATGACCTCGACGTCCTCGGCCGTGGGGCGGCCGAACGGGTGGAAGCCGTGGCCGTACCTCACGATCCGCTCGACGACCGCGCCGTGCGCCTTCTGCCCTCCGAACCACATCCGAGGGCCGTCGGGTCGGAAGGCCTTCGGCTCGAGGTAGATGTCGTCGAAGTCGAAGTACTTGCCGTGGTGGCTGGCCGGTGATTGCTTGAAGACCAGGTCCATCACCTCGAGCTGCTCGTCGAGGATCTTGCCGCGCCGTCCGAACGGGACTCCGAGCGCCGCGTACTCGTCCTTGCTCCAGCTCACGTTGGGCTGCACGACCAGTCGACCCTCGGAGATCAGGTCGAGGGTGCCCAGCTCCCGCGCAAGCAGCAGCGGGTGGCGCAGCGGCGCGAGGATCGCGGCTCCCACCAATCGAATCCGTGACGTCACCGCCGCCATCGCCGAGAACAGCATCAGCGAGTTCGGCCAGGGCATCAACGGGTCCTGATTGCCGGGCATCGCGTAGTCACGCGGGTTGCCCATCACGCCCTTGTCGCTGGCATCGGGACCGAGCACGACGTGCTCGGAGATCATCACCGAGTCGAAGCCGGTGTCCTCGGCGATCTGCGCCCAACGGACCAGATCGTTGAGATTGCGGCCGTCGGTCAGCGTCCAGTTCTCGCTGAGGATCATCAGCATGCGAGGTGCGGTCATGGCGCTCAGTGCGTGTTCGAGAGGTCGGGCTTGCGGATGCCGCGGAACTCCCAGTCGCCGCCCTTGGCCGTCGACAGGACCTCCTCGCTCTCGGTCGGCTGCGCGCCCACGTCGGTGCGGATCGGGGTCGGGCCCTCGACGATGTGGTTGCGCAAGGTGCCCAGGCCCTCAACCTCGACCTCGACCACGTCACCCGGGTACACCGTGCGCGAGATGGCCGGCGTTCCTGACATCAGGATGTCGCCGGGGTGCAGCGTGATCGTGCGCGCGATGTCGGCCACGAGATAGTGCATGTCCCACTTCATCTCACTGGTGTTGCCGTCCTGACGAACCTCACCGTTGACGATCGTGCGGATGCGCTTGTTGTGGAAGTCCCAGCCTTCGACGACGCCGGGGCCGATCGGGCAGAGGGTGTCCGCACCCTTCACACGCAGCATCGAGCCGGAATCGGTGTCACGGAAGTCGTGCAGGCCGTAGTCGTTGCCGACCGAATAGCCGCGGATGTAGTCCCCGGCCTCCTCGGGCGAGATGTTGCGCGCGGTCTTCCCGATGACGATGGCGATCTCGCCCTCGTAGTTCAGCCACTTGCAGCCCTGCGGACGCACGACCGCGCCCTCGTGGGTGTTGAGCGCGGTGATCGGCTTGTGGAAGTAGGTCGGCGCTGGCGGCAGCTTCACCATCATCTCCTCGACGCGCGAGGAGTAGTTGAGGTGGACGCAGATGATCTTGCTCGGCGTTACGGGCGGCAGGTGGATCGCGTCGGCGATGGCCACCGTGCGGCCGTCGCCAGCGACGAGGTTCTCCCCTTCGCGGCGGACGTCGACAGCATTGCCGTCGAGAAGGATGCGGCGAAATTCGGTGGTCATTGTTTCCTCTCAGCCAGCGGCCGGCACGTCGGTGCCGCCGCCGGTCGTCTGGCGTACGAAGTCGGGGTCGGTGGGGGTTGCGTGCACGGACGGGAAGCCGCCCTCGGGGCGGTCGAACCACAGGTGCACTTGACCGGTGCCGACGGAGTTCTCGTACTCCCCGTACTGGCGCCCCGGCGCCGTGCAGAGCTCCTCGCCCAGCGCGCCGATCATCATCAGGTAGTGCTGGAAGCGCGCTTCGGGCTTGAAGCGGTAGAACTCCTCCATGGTGTTGAGCACCTGAGCGTGGTCGCCGTTCTTGAACCAGCTGATCCGCTCAGCGTCCGCGGCCGCTGCCTCCGGCGTGAAGATGTGCTCGACGCCGGCGGCCTCGTGGTCGCGCAGCTTCCGCAGCGGCCAGAAGGTGTGCGACATCGCGCCTGAGGCGATCAGGAGCACCTTGCGGTCGGACTCGGCGATCGCCGCGCCCAGCGCACGACCGAGTCGGAGCGCGTCCTCGGTGTCCGCGGTCTGGCAGACGCCGATCGAGATCCAGCGCTTGCCGGTTCCTTGGCCCAGGTACTCCCACACGTTGGTGGTCGCGTAGAAGATCGGCAGGTGGTCGTCCTCGATCGCGGTGATCCAGGTCCCGTGCTCGGCGGCCTTGCTCGCGA
>JBQCDC010000314.1:0-8485 GCA_051961575.1 Marmoricola sp. | reverse complement strand
GGGCGAATCCGTTGGCCTTCATCGACTGCTGCATCTTGACGGTGTTCTGGTAGGCGCCGGTGAAGATGACGTACTGGATGCCCTTGCTCTTCATCGATTGCACGTAGCTGTCGTAGCTGAGGTCGCTGACGCCGATCTGCTCCATGTCGACGTTCGTGGCGCCCAGCTTCTGAGCGACGGCCTTCTGCGTCTGAGCGTTCTCGGCGGCGCCGCCCGCGTTCAGGTAGGCGACCGCGACGTGCGCCTTGATCCCGGGGTACTTGTTGAAGAAATAGGCGAAGGGCGCGTTCTCGTAGTACGCGGCGTTGCTGCCCTGGGCGGCGAAGCAGGTGCTGCAGGCAGCGCGCTCGTTGGTCGTGATGGCGGTGCGGATGTCCGGCAGTCCGCAGTTCTGGGCGGTCTGGGCGCCGCCCGAGTCGAAGGCCGACATCGACCCGACGGCCGCGAACGCGCTCTGGCAGAGGTTCTGGTAACCGACCTGGTCACCACTGCCGGACGTCTGGCTGTCCTGGGTCACCAACTGCAGCTTGCGACCGCAGATGTTCGAGGTCGCGTTGAAGTAGGCAACGTAGGCCTTCACGCCCTGCTGTGCGGCGGTGAAGAGTCCAGGGACCGGGCCGCTGATGTCGGAGGAGTTTCCGATCGTGATGGTGGAGCTGGTGATGCCGGGGCCGTTCTTGAAGCCCGCGCAGCTCCCGACCTGGAGGCCGGCGGTCGCCGAGCCCGTACCCGCGGTGCCGCCGCTCGTACCGCCTGAGCCGCCCTTCGAGCCATTGCCGGAGCCACCAGAGGCGCCGGATCCCCCGTTAGTCCCGGTGCCGGGCGTTCCGGTACCGGTCCCCGTGCCTCCGTTGCCGAGCGCGGACCCGTTGCCGTTCCCGTTGCCGCCGTTCGAACCGCAGTTGGAGTTGATCTTGCAGTTCGCGGCCGCCGCGTCGGAAGGGCTGATCGCCGATCCGCCGCATGCGGTCGCCGACAGCATCAACGCTGTGACAACCGCGATCCAGGCACGCCGACGCCCATGGTTTGTGCTCGCCATGGGGTGAGGGTAAGCGAAAACTGGAACAAGTTCTAGCCCCTCTTGATTGCTGATCGGCGTTGCGCGCCGTAGCCTCTTCGCGTGTCCAGTCACTTGTCCAGTTCTCCTCGCCGAACGCTGAACGAGCGCCAGGCAGAAACGGTCGAGAAGCTGTTCGCCGCCGCGAGCCAGCTCCTCGACGAGGTGGGCCATGAGCAGATGACAATCCGGATGGTTGCTCAACGCGCCGGCGTTTCTCCGGCTACGGCCTACACCTACTTCGCCTCCAAGGACCACCTGTTCTCGGAGCTCTTCTGGCGGCTCTTCAGTGCGCCGCCGGGTCTCTCGCTCACTGCCCGCTCGCCGCAGGCTCGGGCACACCAGGTGGTGACCTACCTGGCCGGGGTGATCGCCGGGGTTCCCACGCTCGCGGCCGCCGTGAACAAGAGCCTGCTGGCCAGCGATCCCGAGGTGGAGCGGCTGCGGTTGGCGATCGGCGGACTGTGGCTGCAGTACTTCCGTGACGCCATCGGCGAGGACGAGGACGTCATCCAGGCGCTCGGGTTCGCTTTCAGCGGCGCCCTGCTCCAGGCCGGCATGGGCCTGTTCGCCTACGAGGACCTCGCGGAGGTGCTCGGCCGAGTGGTCGACGTCGTGATCGGTGAGGGCGGGGAGACCAAAACCTCCCGACGCCTCTTGCGATAGGCGATGCGCACACCTACGCTGGACACATGTCCAGTCAGGTGTTTGATCCCTACGACTACGACTTCCACGAAGACCCGTACCCAACGTATGAGTGGCTGCGTGCCGAGTCGCCCGTGCACTACGCCCCGGCCGACGACCTGTGGGTCCTGTCGCGTCACGAGGACGTCTTCAACACCCTGCGCGACGACGTCACCTTCTCCAACCGCATGGGCGTCGCCCTCGATGCGAGCGCCTGGAACGCCGACGCCCATCGCGTGATGAGCTTCCTGGCGCTCGACGGTTCTGCGCAGACGCGCCTGCGCAAGTTGGTCTCGGCTGCCTTCACGCCTCGTCGGGTGCGCGAGTTGGCGCCGCGCATTCAACAGCTGACGGAGCGCTACCTCGTTGATGTCCTGACCGCCTCCGAGGAGGCGGGGGAGTCGGACTGGATCGCCGACCTCGCGGGCAAGCTCCCCATGGACGTCATCTCGGAGATGATGGGCGTGCCCGAGGCGGATCGCGTGGAGGTCCGGCGTCTGGCCGACCTGGTCGTCCATCGCGAGGGCGGTGTCCGCGATGTGCCCGAGGCCGGAATGCTGGCGGCCTTCGAGCTGATCTCCTACTACGAGGAGATGGTCAAGGGTCGCCGGATCAAGCCGGAAGATGACCTGACCAGCGCCCTGACCGTGGCCGAGGTCGGCGGCGACCGCCTCACCGACGAGGAGATCATCGCATTCCTGTTCCTCATGGTCGTGGCAGGCAATGAGACCACCACGAAGCTGCTCGGCAACGCGCTCTTCCACCTCTCCGCCGACGATGCGCAGCAGAAGGGTGTGTTCACGGCCGAGGATCCCGAGGAGGCCGTCGCTGCCTGGGTCGAGGAGACCCTGCGCTTCGACACCTCGAGCCAGATGATCGCGCGCTACGTCAGCGAGGACGTGACCCTGCACGACACGACGATCCCGGCGGGTTCGAAGCTGCTGGTGCTGTTGGGGTCGGCCAATCGCGACGAGCGCGTCTTCACGGCCCCGACGACCTACGACCTCAAGCGGGACAAAAGCGAGCTGGGGAAGTCCTTGAGCTTCGGTTCGGGGCGACACTTCTGCCTGGGTGCCAATCTGGCCCGGTTGGAGGCACGCATCGTGCTGGCTGAGCTCGTGCGTCAAGTCGAGGGGTTCGAGGTCCATCGCGATCGCGCTGCGCGCGTGCACTCGACCAGCGTGCGTGGCTTCGCGACCCTGCCCACCACGTTCGTGAGGCGGTCGGCATGAGCTTTCCTAAGCATCCGGATCGGCGTCCGGTCGTCATCACCGGCGCGTCCTCAGGGATCGGCGCGGCTACGGCGCGTGTCCTGGCCGCGGCCGGCTACCCCGTCGCCCTGGGCGCCCGCCGGACGGATCGCCTCGCCGACCTGGTCAAGGACATCCGTGAGGCGGGTGGCGAGGCGGTCGCCCACCCCCTCGACGTCACCAGCGACGAGTCCGTGAGTGACTTCGCGGGCAAGGCGACCAGCGACCTCGGTGACATCGAGGCCGTGATCAGCAATGCGGGCATGACCGCCCCCGGGACGGTTCACGAGATCAGCTCCGAGCGGTTCGCCGGCGAGCTAGACGTCAACCTGGTCGGCGCGCATCGCATCGCCCACGCGTTCGTCCCCGGCATGGTCGAGCGCCGCCGCGGGGACCTGGTGCTGATCTCCTCTGACGTCGCCGTGCGGGCGCGGCCGTTCATGGCGGCCTATGCCAGCAGCAAGTGGGGTCTGGAGGGCATGGCGGCCTCGATGCAGATGGAGCTCGAAGGCACGGGTGTGCGCGTCAGTCTCGTCCGCCCCGGCCCGACCTGGAGCGAGATCGGCAACGAGTGGCCGGCCGAGGAGGGCGGCAAGGTGCTGGAGGGATGGATCAAGTTCGGCCTCGCGCGGCATCCGCACTTCATGCAGCCGATCGCTCTCGCGAATGCCGTGAACACCGTGATCTCGGCTCCGCGCGGGGTCCACATCAGCCTGATCGACGTCAACCCCGAAGCGCCCCTGGAGGAGAAGCCATGATCCGCGAAGTCAGCCAGGTCGTCTCCGATCAGGATCCAAGCCTCCTCCCGCTCCTGAAGGGCACCGGTCATCTCCCCGAGATGCGCAGCGACCCGATCGCGCTCTTCAGCCGCGTGCGCGAGGAGTGCGGGGACATCGGCCGGTTCCGGATCGCCGACAAGGAGGTCGTGCTGGTCTCCGGTTCGGAGGCCAACGAGGCCTTCTTCCGAGCGCCGGACGACGTGCTCGATCAGGCGGCCGCCTATCCGTTCATGACCCCGATCTTCGGCAAGGGAGTCGTCTTCGACGCCAGCCCGGAGGAACGCCAGCAGATGCTGAAGAATCAGGCGCTGCGCGGCGAGCAGATGCGCGGCCACGCGCAGACGATCGAGGCCGAGATCCGCCGGATGGTCGCGAACTGGGGCGACGAGGGCGAGATCGACCTGCTCGACTTCTTCGCCGAGCTGACCATCTACACGACGTCGTCGTGCCTGATCGGGAAGCCTTTCCGTGACCAGCTCGACGCCTCCTTCGCTGCGGTCTACCACCAGCTGGAGCACGGCACGGACGCCATCGCCTACGTCGACGCCTATGCCGACATCGAGAGCTTCCGGCTGCGCGACGAGGCGCGCGAGGAGCTCGTGGCGAAGATCCAGGCGATCATCAATGCCCGGATCGCGAAGGGCGAGATTCCCAAGGACGAGCGCGACCTGCTTGATGTCCTCATCGCCGTCGGCTACGACGCCGACATGGTCACGGGCATCTTCATCTCGATGATGTTCGCCGGACACCACACCTCGTCGGGGACTGCCTCCTGGGCGATGATCGAGCTGATGCGTCATCCCGACGTGATGGACGAGGTCGTCGCCGAGCTCGACGATCTCTACGCCGACGGCTCCGAGGTCTCCTTTCAGGCGTTGCGATCGATCCCGGTCCTGGAGTCGGCGCTCAAGGAGACCTTGCGCCTGCACCCGCCGCTGATCATCCTGATGCGCCTGGTGCAGGAGGACTTCGAACTGCTCGGCCACACCATCTCGAAGGGCACCGTGATCGCTGCTTCGCCGCGGGTTTCGAACCGCATCGAGGACGACTTCCCCAAGGCCGACGAGTTCGACCCCGGGCGCTACCTCGACCCGCGGCAGGAGGACCTGCAGAACCGCTGGACGTGGATCCCGTTCGGGGCAGGCAAGCACCGCTGTGTGGGCAACGCCTTCGCCATGATGCAGATGAAGGCGATCTTCTCGGTCCTCCTGCGCGACTTCGAGTTCGAGGCCGCGCAGCCGTTGGACTCCTACGGCGACGACTTCACGAAGATGGTCATCCAGCTCAAGCAGCCCTGCCAGGTCCGCTATCGGAGGCGGCAGCGATGAGGGTCGTCGCCGATACCACCATCTGCCAGGGCCACCAGCTCTGTCAGGGCGAAGCCCCTGATGTCTTCGGTTTCGACGAGGAGACCGACGTGGTTGTCCTCCTGAACGAGCACCCCGATGAGTCGCGTCGCGCCGACGTCACCACCGCCGTCAAGTACTGCCCCGCTTTTGCATTGTCGATTGAGGAGAACTGATGCTGACCCGCGCAGAAATAGAGGAGTTCTGGGACTCATGGCTCGACATCAACCGTCAGGCTGAGCGCTCCGGCGACTGGCGTGTGATGGCCGAGTGGTACGCCGAGGACGCCACCTACGGCTGGATGTACTCACCCGACGAGCACTTCATGGCGACCAGCCGTGACGAGGTGCGCGATTGGGCGATCGGCATCGAGATGGACGGTCTCGACGGATGGCACTACGACTACGTCTGCACGATGATCGACGAGCAGAAGCAGATGATCCTCGGCTTCTGGAAGCAACGTTCGGGCATCACCAACGACGAGACCGGCGAGGAGTACGAGATCCTCGGGCTCGGCGGGTCATGGTTCGGCGTCGAGCGGCAGACCTCCGGTCCTGATGAGGGTCAGATCAAGATCGCCTGGCAGCGCGACTTCTTCGACATGCCGTCGACCGCACACACCTTCATGGAGATCCTGTCCGCCAACAAGGCGCCTGACACGCTGCTCAAGCGGATGTCGGTGGGCGGTCATGACGTACCCGGCCACTATCACTACAAGGACCTGCCTTCGACGGTCTGGCCGCCTCCGGTGGAGCGGGGCGACTATGTCACGCAGGAGGCGCACTCGTGAGCGCACGTCAACCAACGAACCCGTCGGCGATGCAGCTCATCGACGGCAAGCTGATCGAGGCCGCGGGTGGCGCTCGCTACCCGATCCTCAACCCTGCAACGGGCGCCGAGATCGGCACCGCGCCCGATAGCACGGCGACGGACGTCGACGCCGCGATCGAGGCGGCTCGTCGGGCCTTCGACGAGACCGACTGGTCGACGAACGCCGACTTCCGGATCCGCTGTCTCCGTCAGCTGCACCACGCGCTGCTCGCCAACGCGGACAGCCTGCGCGAGCTGACCACCGCCGAGGTGGGCGCGCCCGCGTTCTTGGTCGCCGGTCCGCAGTTCGACGCACCGGTGGAGACGCTGTCCTGGACTATCGGCATGGCCGAGAACTACGAGTGGGAGACGGATCTCGGCGTCGGCGTCACCATGGGCATCGAGTCGCGGCGCACGGTTCGGCGCGAGCCCATCGGCGTCGTCGCGGCGATCACGCCCTGGAACTTCCCGAACCAGATCAACCTGGCCAAGATCGGTCCGGCGCTGGCTGCCGGTTGCACTGTGGTGCTCAAGCCGGCTCCGGACACCCCATGGTTGGCCGCGGAACTAGGCCGACTCGTCGCGGAGCACACCGACATTCCTGCGGGCGTCTTCAACGTCGTGACCCCGATGCGCAACGACGTCGCAGCCATGCTGACCACCGATCCCCGCATCGACATGGTCTCGTTCACCGGTTCGACCACCACGGGCCGCGCGATCATGGCCGCGGCTGCGCCGTCGTTGAAGAAGGTGTTCCTGGAGCTCGGCGGCAAGTCCGCCGCGATCGTTCTCGACGACGCCGATGTGGCGACAGCGGCGGCCACCACCGCCTTCGCGGTCTCGGTGCACGCGGGCCAGGGCTGTGCGCTCACCACGCGACTCGTGGTTCCGCGCGAGCGCTACGACGAGGCCGTCTCCTCGGCCGCCGCGACCTTCGAGGCACTGGGCGCCAAGGATCCTGCCGATCCCGGCACGATCTGCGGTCCGGTCATCTCGGCTCTGCAGCAGAAGCGGGTGCGCGGCTACATCGAGTTGGCGGTGGAGGAGGGCGGCACGATCGTCACGGGTGGTGGCACGACCGCTCCGAATGACGAGCTCGCCGGGGGCTTCTGGATCGAGCCGACGGTGATCTCCGGACTCGATAACACCGCCCGCGTCGCGCGCGAGGAGATCTTCGGGCCAGTGCTCGTCGTGATTCCGCACGACGGGGACGAGGACGCGATCCGCATCGCGAATGACTCGCCCTACGGCCTCTCCGGGTCCGTCGAGTCAGGCGACCTGGAGCGCGCGAAGGCCGTCGCCCGAAGGATCCGGACCGGCACCATCGGTGTGAACGGTGGTCAGTGGTTCAGCGCCGACGCGCCCTTCGGCGGATACAAGCAGTCGGGCCTGGGCCGCGAGATGGGCATCCCGGGCTTCGAGGAATACCTGGAAATCAAGACGATCGCGGAGCCAGCATGAGGTTTAAGGACAAGACAGTCGTCGTCACCGGCGCAGCCCAGGGGATCGGCGAGGCCTATGCCCGCGCCCTTGTCGCCGAAGGCGCGAACGTGGTGGTGGCCGACGTCAACGAGGTCAACGGCAAGGCCGTAGCGGACTCGATCGCGGCCGAAGGCGGCCGCGCCTTGTTCGTCCACTGCGACGTCTCGAGCGCTGAGTCGGCGACATCGCTGGTCGACCAGGTCAAGGCTGAGTTCGGTGGGATCGACGGGCTGGTGAACAACGCCGCCATCTACGGCTCCATGCAGTTCGACCTGCTGATCACCGTCGACTGGGACTACTACAAGCGCTTCATGAGCGTGAATATGGACGGCGCTCTGGTGATGACGCGAGCCGTGTTCAGCTCGATGCAGGAGCGCGGTGGCGGGTCGATCGTGAACCAGTCGAGCACGGCGGCCTATCTCTATTCGGGCTTCTACGGGCTGGCGAAGACCGGCGTCAACGGGCTCACGCAGCAGCTCGCCCACGAGCTCGGCGGCATGAACATCCGGGTCAACGCGATCGCGCCGGGACCGACCGACACCGAGGCGACGCGGGCCCAAGCCGGGGATGCCGCCAAGGATCTGGTGAAGAACCTCGCGATCAAGCGGATGGGCACGCCGAACGACATGGTGGGCGCCTGCCTCTTCCTGCTGTCCGAGGAGTCGTCCTGGGTGACCGGCCAGATCCTGGCCGTCGACGGTGGGCAGACTTTCCGACCATGAGCGAGATGTCGGAGGTTGAGGAGGCGGCGAAGCCGCCGTCACGAAACCGGAGGAAGAAGAGGGTCGGCTTCGTCGGACTCGGCAATATCGGCAAGCCGATGGCGTTGCGGTTGGTCGGTTCCGACGAGTTCGACGTGGTCGTCTACGACGTCGCGCCGGAGCCGGTGGCCGACCTGGTCGAGGCCGGCGCGACGACCGTCGACAGCATCGGAACCTTGGTCAACAAGGTCGACATCATGTGTGTGATGGTGCGCGATGACGACCAGGTGCGCGACGTGCTCCAACAGGCGCTCGCCGACCTGCGTCCGCGCAACGACATGATGCCGGTGCCGTTCGTAGTGCATTCGACGGTCGC
>JBQCDC010000313.1:0-9622 GCA_051961575.1 Marmoricola sp. | reverse complement strand
GTGGTGAGCGCCGCGCGACGCGCTCGCTGCCGCGGCTCGATGGGTAGGGCTGTGCTTGCCCGCACCACCCCAGACCAACCCGCCAACAGCGGTAGGGCACAGGGTCAGCGGTGACCCGTCAGCGAGCCGAGGAGGCCGTTCACGGTGTTGGTCAATCCACCCACGGTGTTCGAGGTGACCTGAAGGACCGACGTCAACGTGGTGGTCACCGGCTTCACGACATTGCTCAGCGTCTTGCCCAGTGCGGTGGTGGTGTCCGTGATCGGCTTGGTTGGCGGAGTCACCGGCTTGATGGGTTGGGTGGGCGGTGTCACCGGTGGTGTCGAACCGCCCGACGTCGTGGTGGTGGTCGATCGCGTCGGAGCGGACGTGGGCACCTTCACCACGGTGGTCAGCTGGGGCGCCGAGAGCAGAGCGCCCAGGCCGGCGGAGTTGGACTGGGCCGCGGCCAGCTGCTGGAACTGCTCGGTGAGTGGCGGGAGGGCGGCGCAGGTCGGGCAGAGGAGCTTGGACTGCTGCTCCACGTTGGCGATCAGCGACGACGCCTCCAACATCTGGGCGCGGTTCTGGTTGACGACCGTCGGCGACAGTGCGTTCAACTGGCTCGCGGCAGCGGCCGCGAAGCTCTGGATGACCGACAGGTCGCCGACGTTGCCGTCGCGCTGGTAGTTGGTGAACAGCAGGTTGGTGCCTTGGCTGGCGCTGCTGGCGAAGGCCTGAAGCGTCTGCTGGATGAGTGCGGTGTTGGACGCGCTCGGCGACTGCGAGAGGGCCTTGACCTCGCTGAGACGCGTGCGCGCCTGGTCGAGCAGGTCCTGCCCGCGCGCGTTGTCGCTGGTGGCGAAGGAGAGTTCGATGCCCTCGATGGCCCGCTTCACGCCGTAGAGGGGGCTCCCCGGGAGGGCGTTCTGCGCAGCGGCGGCGATGCCCGCGGTGCCGAGCACCATGGAGCCGACGGCGGCGGCGGTGTAGGCGCGACGAGTCGCCTTGCGCTTGCGCGCGGCGGCCAGGTCGATGACGGCCGCGGCGGTCTCGGCGACCGGCGGCTCGGGGTCGCGTAGTGCTGCCGGGTCGAACTCCATCAGACGAGCTCGCAGGTTCGCCGAGAACTCGGGACGCGGGCTCGGTGCCTCGACTCGGGCGAGGCTGTGGGTGAGGGAGACCAGCTCGGGTAGGTCGTCCAGGTCCGCAACCTCCCAGGCGCGAACTTCTGCGACGCCGTCGAGCATGCGTGCGAAGGCTTCAGCGCCGGTCGTGGGCTGGGGTCGGGGAGGCATGACAGGCCGTCCTGAGTGATTCTGCTGTTTCTCGCTGGCCAACGAGTGCGCAAGGCGTCGAGTTATGGCTCTGAGGGCACTCACAACGACCCCACAGGAATCATCTTGGCGAGGTTGCGCACGCCGCGAAGTTGGAGCTGCTTGATAGCGCCGACGCTGCGACCCATGATGTCGGCCGTCTCGGCGATCGAAAGGCCCTCGAGGAAGCGCATGACGACGCACTCCCGCTGCTCGAGCGGGAGCTTGGCCAACGCGTCTCTGAGGGCCTCACTTGTGAGGAGGGCCAGCACCTCGCGCTCGGGTCCGTCCGCGGCCGAGTCGAGGGTCTCGGTGTCCTCGGTGGTCTGCTCGAGGCGGGTGCGCCCGGCCTTGAAGTGGTCCGCGGCGAGGTTGCGCGCGATGGTCATCAGCCAGGCGCCGAAGTCGCGGCCCTGCCAGCGGAAGGCGGACATGCCGCGGAGCGCCCGGAAGAACGTCTCCGCGGTGAGGTCCTCGGCCAGCGTGGCCGAGGACACCCGGTAGTAGAGGAAGCGGAACACGGCCGCGTGGTAGTGGTCGTACAGCTCACCGAACGCGGCCTTGTCGCCCGAACGGGCGAGTTCGACGAGGGAGATGATGCGCGCCGCCACGTCCTCGTCGGTCGCGGATGCCGTGGCGTGCTCGGCGTCGCCGTAGGCGTTCGCGGCATCGGGTAGCACCGTAGACGCGACGATGTCGCGGTCAACAGCTGTGGCGTCCATGGTGGCTCCCTCACTCGGCATTTCCCCAAATGCCGACCCCACCTTGCAGGCTACCTTCTAGATCGCGCCTTGGGAACGCTTCGCGACGAGCGATCCGGGCTCGGGATCAGGAGCCCCGTTTGCGCACCGCGGCACCTGCTGCGACACCGCCCGCCACCGCGCCGCCGATCGTGGCCCCGATCAGCCCAGCACGAGCCGCCTTGCGTCCGGTTCGGTAGTCGCGGATGCGCCAGCCCTGCTTGCGTGCGTACATCCGCAGACGCGCATCCGGGTTGATCGCGCAGGGATCGCCCACCAGCGACAGCATCGGAAGGTCGTTGAACGAGTCGGAGTAGGCGGAGCAGCGGGAGAGGTCGAGGCCCTCGCGCTCGGCCAGGGCCTTGACCGCCTCGGCCTTGGCTGGACCGTGGAGCATGTCGCCGACGAGCCGCCCCGTGTAGACGCCGTCCTCGCGCTCGGCCACGGTGCCCATCGCGCCGGTCAGCCCGAGTCGTTGAGCGATGATCGAGGCGATCTCGATCGGGGCCGCGGTCACGAGCCACACCCGCTGTCCCTGGTCCAGGTGGAGCTGGGCGAGCGCTCGGGTCCCGGGCCAGATCCGGTGGGCCATGGCCTCGTCGAAGATCTCATCCGAGAGCTCCTCGAGCTCGGTGACCGTGTGCCCCGCGATGAAGGACAACGCCTGCGTGCGGGCCTGGGCGACGTGCTCCGGGTCCTCCACGCCGGCGAGGCGGAAGTAGGTCTGCTTCCAGAACGCCCCCAGGATGTCGCGGGTCGTGAAGAACTTGCGGCGGTGCAGGCCGCGCGCGAAGTGAAAGATCGACGCACCCTGCATCACGGTGTTGTCCACGTCGAAGAATGCCGCGGCGCTGCGGTCCAGCGGTACGGCCAGCGAGGCCTCCACCATCGCGTTGGCGGCGGCCGCCTGACCGGCCAGTTGCGAGCGCCGTCGCAGGTTGGGCGCACCCGTGATCCGAGGGACCGTCGCGCCGGTCGCGTCGCCGTTCGGATGCATCGAATCACTGGGACTCACGCCCTCAGCCTAGGAGGTGGCGCGCGATGGAAGGCATACCACCTCTGTGCCAGACTCAGCGGATGGAGCGCACGCTCTGGGGCCTGCTGTGCAAGGCCGCTCACGACGAACCAGATCGCATTGCCCTCTCCGAGGCCGCAAGCGGTCGAGCCGTCTCCTGGGCGGCCCTCGCGGATCTGGCCGATCGGGTCAGTGCCGGCCTCCTGCACCTGGGGATGCACGCAGGTGATCGCGTGGTCCTCGCTCTTCCGAATCGGATCGAGTTCGTGGCCGCCTACTTCGGCGTTCTGCGTGCTGGGTTGGTCGCGGTTCCGGTCAGTCCGAGGGCTACGACCGGCGAGTTCCTCCGCGTGATGGGGGACTCCGCAGCGCGCGTGGTCATCGTGGACATCGTCGGGATCGCATCGGCGCGAGCGGCCGTGGAGGGGATGCGCAGCGTGCTCACGGCACCCGAGGGCGCGACGCGATCGGCCGTGGAGCTGATCGTCGTCGAGACGGCTGTCGAACCGGGCGAGCGCACGTGGCACACGCTGGTCGGTGGAGCGCTCACGGACCCGGCTGCTCGTGACGACGACATCCCCGCAATCGACCCCGAATCGCTCGCTCTGTTGCTCTACACGAGTGGAACGAGCGGGCGACCGCGCGGCGCGATGCTCACCCAACGCGCGCTCATCGCCAACATCGAGCAGGTCGGTGAGGTCGATCCGCCGATGCTGCTCGGCCGGGACGTCGTGCTCGCGCTGGTGCCGCTCTTCCACATCTACGGTCTCAACGCCGTGTTGGGCCAAGCGGTGGCCAAGCACGCGCGGGTCGTTCTGGTCGACGGGTTCGACCCCGAGGGTTCGCTGGACCTGATCGAGGACGAGGCCATCTCGGTCGTGCCGGCGGCGCCACCGGTCTTCGCGCACTGGATGCAGATCGACGACCTTGCCGATCGGCTCGGAGCGGTGCGCTTCACGCTGAGCGGATCGGCCCCGATCTCGCCGGAACTGGTGCAGGCGTTCGTCGCCCGCACCTCGATCCCGCTCCACCAGGGCTACGGCATGAGCGAGGCCGCGCCGGTGCTGACCTCGACCATGGCGAGCTCGTTCGGCGCGCATGGTGCTCTGGGTGGTCGCCCCAACGGCTCGGTGGGCGCGCCGCTGCCGGGCATCGAGGTCCGCATCGTTGCGGCGCCACGCCTCGATGGACGGGAGGCCGACGGCAGCGGCGAGATCCACGTCCGCGGCCCGAACCTGTTCTCCGGCTACTGGCCCGACGGCCACGGCGGGCCCGATCAGGACGGCTGGTACGCCACCGGCGACGTCGGCTTCCTGGATGCCTACGGTGATCTGCACCTCGTCGATCGGCTCAAGGAGCTCATCATCGTGTCGGGCTTCAACGTCTTCCCGAGCGAGGTCGAGGAGGTCATCGCCGAAGTTCCCGACGTGGCAGCGGTCGCGGTGGTGGGGCTGCCTGATCCGGTCACCGGCGAGGCGGTGGCCGCCTGGGTGAGCCCGGCCGACCACGCCGATCGCGAACGCCTGGTCGAGGACGTGGTCGACGCCTGCCGTCGACGGCTGGCCAGTTACAAGGTGCCCGCGGTGGTGCACATCGTGGAGAAGCTGCCGTACACCTCCACCGGCAAGGTCCAGCGCGGACGGTTGCGCGCGATGGAACGCCAACGCACGGTCGGGATGCTCGAGTGAACTCCGAACGCGTGGTGATGTACGGCAAGCCCGGGTGCCATCTCTGTGACGACGCCCGCGCCGTCATCCAGGCCGTGTGCGGTGAGTTGGGCGTCGGCTTCGCCGAGGTCGACATCACCACGTCGGCCGAGCTGATGCGCGCCTACGGCGAGCAGATCCCCGTGACGTTCGTCGACGGCAGGCAACACGATTTTTGGCGGGTGGACGCTACCAGGTTGCGGCGCGCTCTCAACCCGCCTGTCTGAAGGGCGGATGCGTGTGCTAGCGCTCGGCGCACGATTTTGTTGGACACCTGTCCTGCTCATACAGTGACGGGGCTGTTTCACCACAACTCGTGCACCACGGAAGAGTTCGAACGACGTGACAAATTCCGGGTCCAACACCGGGATCCCCGAGGCGACGGTAGCCAGGCTGCCGGAATATCTTCGGGCGCTTGGCGCGCTCTCTGACAGTGGCTGGACGGTGTGCTCGAGCGATGAGCTCGCCACCGCTGCGGGCGTGAACAGCGCCAAGGTCCGCAAGGATCTCTCCCACCTCGGCAGTTACGGACGCCGTGGCGTGGGCTACGACGTCGAGTTCCTCCGGCTGCACATCTCCCGCGAGATCGGCCTCACCCAGGAGTGGTCGGTGCTCATCGCCGGCATCGGAAACCTCGGGCACGCGCTGGCGAACTCGGCCGGGTTCCAGGCGCGTGGATTCCGCACGGTCGCCCTGGTCGACGCCGACCCGCAGCGGATCGGCGAGGTCGTCGCCGGCGTGACCGTACGCGACCAGAAGGACCTCGAGGCCTGCATCGCCGAGCACGGTGTCGCGATCGGTGTGATCGCCACCCCCGCGCACGTCGCGCAGGACCTGTGCGACCGGATGGTCGCCGCGGGCGTGACCAGCATCCTGAACTTCGCTCCGGTGGTGCTGTCGGTTCCCGACGGTGTCGACCTGCGTCGCGTGGACCTGGCGATGGAGCTTCAGATCCTCGCCTTCCACGCCCAGCGACGGGCGGTGACCGCATGAGCGTGCTGATCGTCGGCATCTCGCACCGCACGGCTCCGGTGTCGGTGCTGGAGAAGGTCGCCCTCGACGGCGATCACGTGCCGAAGCTCGTCCACGCCGTCAACGAGATCGAGCACGTGGGCGAGGCCACCGTGCTCTCCACCTGCAACCGCTGTGAGATCTACGCCGAGGTGGACCGTTTCCACGGGTCGGTGGAGGCCATCTCGTCGCTTCTGTGCGATCGCGCCGGCCTCCAGCCCGAGGAGCTGCTGGCACACGTCTACGTCCACTACGACGACGCCGCCATCTCCCACCTCTTCTCGGTCGCCTCCGGCCTGGACTCGATGGTGATCGGCGAGAGCCAGATCCTCGGTCAGACCCGAGAGGCCCTGCGGATCGGCCAGGAGCTCGGCACCATCGGGCCGGCGCTGAACGTGCTCTTCCAGCAGGCGCTGCGCGTGGGCAAGCGTGCGCACGCCGAGACCGACATCGACAAGGCCGCTCCATCGTTGGTGACCGCGTCGCTGGCCGTCGCAGAGAGCCACGTCGGGGCGTTGTCCGGAGCACGAGCCCTGGTGGTGGGCGCGGGCGCCATGGGAGGTCTGGCGGCCGCCACGTTGCGCCGCGCGGGCGTCGCCGAGTTGCACATCGCGAACCGGTCGGCCGAATCGGCCCAGCGTCTCGCCCAGCAGTACGACGGCCGGTTCGTCGCTCTCGAGGACGCCGCCGGTCTGCTCGGGTCGGTGGACGTGGTCATCTCCTGCACGGGCAGCACGGGCATCGTGATGCGAGCCGACCAGATTGCCGCCCGAGGCGCCGACACCCCGCTCGCCATCCTCGACCTGGCCCTTCCTCACGACATCGAGCCCGCCGCCGGCGAGCTGCCGGGCGTCCTCCTCGTCGGGCTGGCCTCGTTGGCGGAGCAGTTGCGTGAGGGCGGCGCGGCCGCCGACGTCGAGCCGAGTGCGGTCAGTGAGCAGAGCGTTCATCGCATCGTCGACGAGGAGCTCAGCGCCTTCCTGGCGGCGCGGCGCGCGGCCAGCGTCACCCCGACCGTCGTCGCCCTGCGGACGATGGCCACCGGCGTCGTCGAGGGCGAGCTCGAGCGACTGTTCGCCCGGATGCCCGACTGGAGCGACGCCGAGCGCGACGAGGTCGCCCAGGCCCTGCGACGAGTCGCGGACAAGCTGCTGCACCAGCCCACGGTTCGCGTGCGTGAGCTCGCCGATTCCGCAGGCGCGGTCTCCTACACGGCGGCTCTGGCCGAGCTGTTCTCGCTGGACCCCGAGGCCGTCCAGGCCGTGACGAGGGTGACGCGATGACCGGCCTCACGCCGATCCGGCTCGGCACGCGCGCCTCGCTTCTGGCGACGACGCAGTCCGGCCACGTGGCTCGTCTTCTGGAGAATGCCTTGGGTCGGCCGGTGGAGCTGGTGGAGATCAGTACCGAGGGCGATGTGAACCTGGCTCCGATGGCGAGCATCGGCGGCACGGGTGTGTTCGTGAGCGCCCTGCGCGCCGCGTTGCTCGATCACCGGGTCGACGTCGTCGTGCACTCCTTGAAGGACCTGCCGACCGCGGACTTCCCGGGTGTCGTTCTCGCCGCCGTTCCCGAGCGCGAGGACGTGCGCGACGTCGTCGTCGCCAAGGCACCGCTCGGCGAGCTTCCCGATGACGCGCGTGTGGGTACCGGAGCGCCGCGCCGCGTCGCGCAGATTGCCGCGCTCGGCTACCCGATCGAGCTCGTCGGTGTTCGAGGCAACGTGGACTCGCGGATCGGCAAGGTGCACAGGGGCGAGCTGGACGGCGTCATTCTCGCCGCCGCCGGCCTCTCCCGTCTGGGTCGCCTCGATGAGGTCACCGAGTTCCTCGCCGTCGACGATGTGCTGCCCGCGCCCGGCCAAGGCGCCCTGGCCGTGGAGTGCCGCGAGGGCGACGCGCTCGCGGGGGCCATCGCGGCCGCGAGCGACGACCCGGTGACCCGGGCCTGCGTCACCGCGGAGCGGCGGGTGCTCGCCCTTCTCGAGGCTGGCTGCAGCGCACCCGTAGGTGCGCACGCGACCTTCGCCGATGGAGAGATCCATCTTGACGCGGCCGTGGCGAGTCTCGATGGCTCTCGCATTCTTCGCGAGCGTCGGTCGGGCGGCGACGCGCTGGAGCTCGCGCGCGAGGTCTCCCAAGTTCTTCTAGCGGGCGGAGCCGCCGATCTGGTCGCCTCCGCCGAAACAGACATCAACAAGGCACCACACGCTGAATCGAGAAGGCCATCGTGACCGATACCAAGAACGCCGCTCGCAAGCACCGCTCGGTTGCATTCGTCGGCAGTGGACCTGGCGACCCGGAGCTGTTGACCGTCCGCGCTGTCCGCTTGCTCCAGGACGCCGAGATCGTGATCACCGAGACCGCGGAGCACATCGACCTGGTCACCGCGCTCCGTACGGAGGCCGGTCTCGAGCTCCCCGAGTTCCTCGACGGAGGCATCGGCGAGGACGACCAGCCGCTGAGCCACGCGGCGCGCGCGAAGGTCGTCCTCAAGGCCGCGCGGACCGGTCAGCGTGTGGTGCGCCTGATGGTCGGCGACCCGTTCGTCTACGCCTCCGGACCCGAGGAGGCGAAGGCTTGTGTGAAGGCCGGCATCGGGCTTGAGTTGGTACCAGGGATCTCCTCCGTCACCGCCGTTCCCGCTTATGCAGGTATTCCCTTGACCACGAAGGACCACCGCAGCGTCGCCGTTCTCAGCTGTACGGACACGCGCATCGACTGGGCCGCGTACGCGGCTCACCCGACGCTCGTCCTGCTCTCGGCCGTGGGCTCGATCGAGGAGATCGCCGCTGAGCTCATCGAGGCCGGTCGTGACCCGCAGACCCCGGTGTCCATGACCCGCACCGGAACCGAGACGACGCAGCAGACGGTCGTCTCCACGCTGGCCCGGATCGCTGCCGACTCCCGCGCCGCGGGCATGACCCCGCCGGCCATCACCGTCGTCGGCCCGGTCGTCGACCTCCGCGAGACGCTGTCGTGGTTCGAGACCAAGCCGCTGTTCGGCTGGCGCGTGCTGGTGCCGCGCACCAAGGAGCAGGCGCCGGCCCTCTCCCAGCGCCTGCGTGGGTATGGCGCGGTGCCCGAGGAGGTCCCCACGATCTCCGTCGAGCCGCCCCGCAACCCGCAGCAGATGGACAAGGCCATCCGTGGCCTCGTCGAGGGTCGCTACGAGTGGATCGCCTTCACCTCGGTCAACGCGGTGCGCGCCGTCAAGGAGAAGTTCGACGAGTACGGCCTGGACGCCCGCGCGTTCTCCGGTCTGAAGATCGCGGCCGTCGGTGACAAGACCGCCTCCTCGCTGGCCGAGTGGGGCCTGCGCGCCGACCTGGTGCCGGCAGGTGAGCAGTCCGCTGCGGGTCTGCTCGAGGACTGGCCGCCCTTCGACGCGCTGCTCGACCCGATCAACCGGGTGTTCCTGCCCCGCGCCGACATCGCCACCGAAACGCTGGTGGCCGGCCTCATCGACCTCGGGTGGGAGGTCGACGACGTCACCGCCTACCGGACCGTGCGCGCGACGCCGCCTGCCGCCGAGACCCGCGAGGCGATCAAGTCGGGTCGCTTCGACGCCGTCGTGTTCACCTCGTCCTCGACCGTGCGCAACCTGGTCGGCATCGCCGGAAAGCCGCACGCCTCGACGATCATCGCCGTGATCGGGCCCGCCACGGCCAAGACCGCTGAGGAGCACGGCCTTCGCGTCGACGTGATGGCGGCCGAGCCGTCCATCGAGGACCTCGTCGAGGCACTCGCTGACTTCGGTGCGGCCCGTCGTGCTGACCAGATCGAGTCCGGACAGGTGCCCACGCGTCCCTCGCAGAAGCGGCCGTCGACGCGTCGCAAGGCGGCGAGCAAGTAG
>JBQCDC010000312.1:0-11138 GCA_051961575.1 Marmoricola sp. | reverse complement strand
ACACCAGTTCGGCAGCGCCGGCGACCATCGCCGGCGTAGGCAGAGGAGGATGGGCGTGGCAGGCAGACTCGAGGGGCGCACGGCGCTTGTGACCGGCGGCGCCGGAGGTTGTGGGCTGGCGGCGAGCCGCCTCTTCGCACGCGAGGGAGCCCAGGTGGGCATCGTCGATCTGCCGTCCAGCGATGGCGCCGCGGTGGCTGAGAAGCTCCGGGCCGAAGGGCTCGAGGCGATTTTCGCGCCCGCCGATGTATCGCAGCAGGACCAGGTGAACGCCGCCGTCAGCGCGGTCGAGGATGCCTACGGACCGATCACCGCCCTGATGAATCACGCCGGCATCCTCGCGGCCGGACCGTTCCTGAAGACGACCGTCGAGGAGTGGGACCGCATCATGGCGGTCAACGTGCGCGGCATGTTCCTGGTCAGCCAGGCCGTGCTGCCCGGCATGATCGCGGCCGGCGGAGGCAGCATCGTCAGCACGTCATCGATCTCGGGCGTCGTCGGAACCCCCATGGAGGTCCTGTACTGCACGAGCAAGGGCGCCTGCCACATGTTCGCTCGCGCCTTGGCCGTCGAGTTCCGCGACCGGAACATCCGCTCGAACGCGGTCTGCCCGGGCTTCATCGCCACGGATCACGGACGCCGGGAGCTCAGCCTCCTGACCCAACACGGCGTCGACGTGTCCGACGAGGCCATCGCCGCAGATCAGGGGCGGATGTGCGAGCCGGAGGAGGTCGCCACCGCGGCGCTGTTCCTGCTCAGCGACGACGCGAGCTTCGTCAACGGAGCACACCTGTTCGTCGACAACGGCTACACGGCGATCTGAGGGCGTGGACATGGAGATCAACGCCTTCCACGCGGATCGCAAGCACTGGCGCAACTGGGTCGGCAATCAATCGTGCATGCGTCAGGAGACCGGCGTGCCCGAGTCCGAGGACGAGCTGTGTGCCCTTGTCGCCGACGCAACCTCGCGCGGCCTCAACGTGCGCGCCGCCGGATCGGGCCACTCGTTCACACCGGTGGCTCTCACCAACGGCCTGCACCTGACGCTGTCGCAGATGCGAGGCGTTCTGAACCTGGACCCCGAGAAGCGGCAGGTGACGGTCAGCGCTGGAACGACCATCAACGAACTCGTCGCGGTGCTGAAGCAGAACGGCCTCTCGATGGTCAACCAGGGCGACATCGATTCCCAGGCTGTTGCCGGCGCACTCACCACGGGGACGCACGGAACCGGCGCGAAGCTGGGGAATCTGGCGTCCTCGGTCGTCGGGATGAAGCTCGTGCAGCCGAACGGAAGCGTGCTCACCGTCGACGGGTCGGACCCCGACCTGCTCGAGGCGTCGCGCGTCTCCCTGGGAACCCTCGGCGTGATCTCGGAGATGACCTTGCAGGTGGCGGATGCGTACAACCTGCACGAGCGGATCTGGCGTGAGGACTTCGAGTCGGCGATGGATCGCCACGACGAGCTCGCTGAGCAGCACCGTCACTTCGGCTTCTTTTGGTGCCCGACTCCGGAGAGCCGGCACCTCTACTGCCTGCCGGACACCGCCGCCACCTCGGCGACCGGCCGCACTGCGGATGTCTGCGAGATGAAGGTCATGGACATCACCGACAAGGCGCCGTTCGAGGCCGAGTTCGAGAAGGTCGCCTACAGCTCGGACGTCTACCCGATCACCTACGTGCCGAACTTCCACGAGCTCGAGTACGCGGTTCCGGTTGCGCACGGCAAGGACGCCGTCCGCGCGGTTCGCGATCTGATGCTCAACGACTTCCCCGAGGCGCTCTACCCGATCGAGTACCGGTTCACCGCCGGCGACGGCGGCTGGATGAGCCCCTTCTACGAGCAGGACAGCATCACGCTGTCGGTGTCGGGCCAGCCGGGCCTCGACTACTGGGACTACCTGCGCGCGGTCGACGAGATCCTGCGCTCGTTCGGGTCGCGGCCGCATTGGGGAAAGATGCACTTCCTCACCGGCGACGACGTGACCCGCCTCTATCCCAAGGCGGAGGACTTCCGCCGCCTGCGCCGGAGCCTCGACCCGCAGGGCTACTTCCTCAACGAGCACCTCGCCCCACTCTTCGGCTGACCGCCCCTTAGGAGCACCATGTCCACCATCGACCGCACGTCGTCCGACGATCAGAAGCTCGCCGAGCTGGGGTACAAGAGCGAGCTCACGCGCTCGTTCTCCGGCTTCTCGAACTTCGCGATCTCCTTCTCCGTGATCTCGATCCTGAGCGGCCCGTTCATCAGCTTCTTCATCGGCTGGAACAACGGCGGCCCGATGGCGATCTCCTGGGGCTGGCCCCTGATCAGCCTGGTGATCATCGTGGTGGGGCTCTGTATGGGCGAGCTCGTGTCCGCGATGCCCACCTCGGGTGGCATGTACTACTGGGCGGCGAAGCTCGGCTCGGTGAAGTCCAGCTACTTCACCGGATGGCTCGACTTCCTGGGTCTACTGGGGATCGTCGCGGCGGTCGCCTATGGCGCTGCGACCTTCGTCGACGTCACGATCTCCGCGTACAGCGATACCTGGGCGAAGCACTACTCGCTGTCTCGGGTGTTCATCATCTTCGTGGCCCTGCTCGTGGTGGTCACGATCGTGTCGATCTTCTCCAGCCACCTGCTGGCCATCATGAACAGCATCTCGGTCTGGTGGCACGTGGTCGGCGTCGCGGCGATCATCGCGATCCTGGTCCTCGTGCCCGGACACCACGCGAGCGTGTCCGACGTCTTCCTCCAACGCATCAACAACACCGGCTTCTTCAGTGGGCACACGTCAGGGTTCGGGTTCATCTTCGTGGTGCTGCCACTGGCGATGATCCTTCCCCAGTTCACGATCACCGGGTACGACGCGTCCTGTCACATGTCGGAGGAGACGGTCGGAGCCTCCGACGCTGCCGCGAAGGGCATCTGGCGGGCCATCGTCTACTCAGCGATCGCAGGCTGGGTCCTGCTTCTCGCGATGCTGTTCGCGGTGCGAGACTCGGGCGCCGTCTCCAAGAGCGGCGGCAGCGCGGTGACGCTGCTGCAGCAGGCCCTGGGTCAGCCCTGGTTCGGCATCGTCCTGATCATCTCGACCGTGGGTCAGCTGTTCTGCGCGATGGCCTGCGTGACCTCGGCGACCCGCATGCTGTTCGCCTTCAGCCGCGACGGCGCCGTGCCGTTCGCTCGCTATTGGACTCGCCTGACCAGCAAGGGCGTCCCTCTGTACAGCGTTCTGTTGGTCGCCGCGCTGTCGGTGCTGATCACCCTGCCTGCACTCGTGTCGGTGGACATCAATGGCGCACCGGTTCCCGTCGCGTTCAACGCGGTCGTCACCATCGGTGTGGTCGGTCTGTACCTCGCGTTCGCGATCCCGATCTACCAGCGCTGGCGTGCCGGTGAGAACTTCAAGCTCGGCACCTGGACGCTCGGTCGCCACTATCGCTGGCTCTGCCCGCTCGCTGTTGTCGAGATCGGCATCACCACGCTGATCGCGCTGCTACCGAGCTCGCCGGGTGGCGTCCCCTGGGACAGCGGATTCTCGTGGAAGTACGTCAACTACACCCCGCTCGTGGTCGGCGGCACGCTGTTGGTGCTGTGGGCGATCTGGGAGATCTGGGTCAAGCACATCTACACCGGACCGCGCGAGACCATCGGACTGCCCGAGGGTGTGTCATCGGCCAGTGAGCTCGCCGTCGAGTGGGACGAGCACCACCCTGGCCACCTACAAGTCGGTCTGGAGTAGGACGACGGACCACTTGGCATCGCCGTTGCTCGCTTCGCCGATCCACTCCACGCGGGTGACGTTGTCCTGCTGAAAAACGGGGCCGTTGATCGTCTGTTGCCGAGGGATGTCGCCCTCCATGTAGTAGACGTTCGTGAAGCGCACGCCTACGTACATGGGGTCGGTTTGATCCTCGACCTCGTAGAGCGAGATCTGTCCCAGGACGTTCCAGCCCTCGAGGTCGACACCGCCCTGCTTCTGTCGTTGACCATTGGTCCCGTCTGACCACACTGAATAGCCGCTGATCGCCATCGCTTCGCCTTTCTGCTCCGCCAAACGGGCCGGGTTCGACCCTCTGACCAGGCTTCCGCGTTCCAGGGGTGGGCGAACAGCGGGAAAACACGCGATTGAGGCGTGGCGGCCTCAGGCGATGGGGGTGAGCAGCGCCCTGGTGGTCATGCCTACGGTGTCGGCGAGTCCGTCGAGGAAGCGATCGCGCAGGAACTCCACTCGACGCAGCTCACAGAGGGTCTCGGCCGTGACCCACGCGATCTCTCGCGCCTTGTCGATGTCCCAGGTGCTGATCAGATGGGCGACCGGACCGACCACGTGGTCGACGTCGCGTTCCAGCTCATCCAGGAAGGACTGCCGGATCGGGGCCTCGACCTGCGCGAGGACGGCGTTGATCGCTTCGTAGTCGTGGTGCAGGTCGCCGGGCTCCACCTTGTGCGCCAGGCAGGTCGTGACGACGGCGACCGGAAGGTCGTGCTCGATGTGGGTGTTCATCCCCGCGATCGCGTACTGCACCGGCAGGCGCCCCTGATTGCGCAGCTCGAACAGCGGCCGCCATTCGGTCGGGACCGTTTGCCCCGCGGCGCCCGCGTCGTACGCAGCGAGCCACAGGTTCGCGAAGGTGACGTCGAGGTCAGCCATCACGGCGGGGTTCAGGAACGCCGCGTTACCGGCCGGCTTCGCCAGGATCGCGGCGATGGCTTCGGTCACCGTCAGGTACATCCGGTTGAACACGGCGACCCCGTCGTCAGCGGGGAGCGCCGCGTCGATCTCGTGCATGCGGGCGATGACGCCCCCGACCGTCGTTGGCAGGCTCACAGGAGTGAGTATTCACGCTGCTCCTCCTGCGGAGACGGAATGCCGCGGTTGCGCTCGGTAGGTTGGTGGTGTGGTCGACGACGGGTGCTTTCGCGGGTGACTGACCTCGACGTCCCTCCGGGACCCGGGATTCCCGACGGCCTAGTCATCCCTGAGGCCGAGCTCGTCGAGCGGTTCAGTCGCTCATCGGGCCCCGGCGGACAGAGTGTGAACACGACGGACAGCCGGGTCGAGTTGGTCTTCGATCCGACCGCGTCCACGGCCCTCGACGAGCGACAGCGACGTCGCTTCGACGGGCCCGTGCGGATCGTGGTCACCGACCATCGCTCCCAACACCGCAACCGGATGACGGCACGCGATCGCCTCGCCGACGTCATTCGCGAGCGCCTGGCACCCCCACCTCCGCCACGAGTTCCCACGAAGCCTTCGAAATCGTCGCAGCGCCGTCGCGTTGACTCCAAGAGGCGTCGCGGCGACCTCAAGGCGGGGCGCCGGCGGGTCAGTGACTTCTGAGGGCGCGCTCGTCCGACGCGGTTCGCGGTGAAATGACGCGGCCCTTGTCGGTGTCCGCGAGTGTTGCTCGACGGCCGCGGCGGACGGAAACTGATCGTGCTGGCGATCAATGGGCCGAAGGGTAGTCGGATGGAACGACGTTGGTGGACCCTGGTCGCAGTGTGCACCGCGACGTTCATGTTGTTGGTCGACATCACGATCGTTCAGGTGGCGCTCCCACAGATTCAGCGCGACTTGCACGGCTCGCTCGCTGACCTGCAGTGGGTGATTGACGGCTATGCGCTCGCGCTCGCCTCGCTGATCCTGGTCAGCGGATCGCTGTCGGATCGCATTGGTCGGCAGCGGCTGTTCCTCTTCGGCGTTGTGGTGTTCACGGTCGCCTCGGGCCTCTGCGGACTCGCGTCGTCGATGGGGGTCCTGATTTCGGCGCGCGTGCTTCAAGGCGTCGGCGGCGCCGCAATGTTCGCCACCTCACTGGCTCTGATTGCGCAGGAGTTTGCCGGGCGTGAGCGTGCAACGGCCATCGCGTTCTGGAGCTCGACTGTCGGAGGCGCCGTTGCGGTTGGGCCGTTGCTCGGTGGGGCCTTGACCGGCTGGCTCGGATGGCAGTGGGTCTTCTACGTCAACCTGCCGATCGGAGTGGCGGCGCTGATCGTTGGACTTGCTCGGACCCCCAACGTTGCGGATCCGAATCCCGGTCGGGTGGACGTCGCGGGGCTCGTAGCCCTTGCAGGAGGACTCTGCTCGGTGACCTTTGGGCTGGTGCGAGGGAGAGCGCAGGGGTGGACGAGCGGCGCAATCTCGTTCGCGCTGATCGGTGGAGCCGTCTTGCTGGTCCTCTTCGTATTCATCGAGTTGCGTGCGAGCAAGCCGATCTTCGACATGTCTCTGTTCCGGATTCCGAGCTTCGTGGGGGTCTCACTAGCGACGTTTGCCATCGGCGCGGGAATGTTCGCAATGTTCCCCTTCATCACGCTGTACCTGCAGAACGACCTCGGTTATTCCGCTTTCGACGGTGGCGTCCGATTGCTGCCCACCACCGTGTTCATCTTTCTTGTGCCCCCGCTCGTCGGCAGGGTCGCGCCATCGATCCAGCCGCGAGTTCAGTTGTCCGTAGGACTCGTACTGGTGGCAGGAGGGCTCGCGTGGATGCACCTCATCGGTCCATCCTCGTCGTGGACGGGGCTGCTTGGCGGGAGCATTCTCGCGGGACTCGGAATCGGGCTGGCGAACCCCGCGATCGCCACGACAGCGCTCGGTGTTGTGGCACCACAACGAGCCGGCATGGCGTCCGGTGTGAGCAACACCTTCAGAGTGGGCGGACTTTCCGTTGGGGTCGCCCTGCTCGGAGCACTATTCGCTGCTGAGATCCAGTCGCGACTGGACACGCTGTTGCCGGGGCGCGGCGCGCACTTCGCAGACGCCGTCGCTGCCGGAGGTGTTCGCGTCGTCCGTCCTGGTGACGCCTCGGCGGTCAAGGCTGCGTTTGTCGGAGGGTTCGACCAGATCACCCTCATCGGCGCGGTCGTCGTGCTCGTGGGGGCGGTGCTGGCGTATACGCTGATTCGCCCCGCCGCCCGGCCGGTCGTCGGGGTTGCTGGACCACCTCCGGTCGATCTGGACCAGAGTCTCAGCTGAGCGCGGGCCATAGGCGAGCAACCAGACTTGAGGTCGCGGGCTTTCAAGCCGAGGACTGCTGCGGAACTGGTCGCGCGAGCGTCCGGCGGGCCTTTGGGGAACATCCGGTCCACCAGGTAGACCGGATGTTCCCCAAAAGGCGACTCCCGGGAGCGAACCGTCATCGCGGAAGCTATGACCTACCAGGTACGACAGATGTTCCGCGCTACTCGCGCCCTGCGCATCGGACGCCCCGCGTCATCTTCGCCGCCCGGCACGGACGCCACCCCAGAAAACCTCAGGGCCGGTGGCAGGAACCCATCGATCCCTGCCACCGGCCCGTCAGCTCCCCTCAGTTACTGCAGCCAGGCATTGACCTTGTCCGGGTTGGCCGCGATCCACTTCTGAGCAGCGGCGTCCGGGGACATGCCGTTGTTCGAGATGTAGCCGGCAACCAGGTTCTGGTCGTCGTTCGTCCAGTGGAAGTTCTTGATGACCTTCACCGCGGGCGAGCCCGAGTTGGCGAACTTCACCGACATCAACTTGTTCAGGTTGTACGGCGGGTAGTCGCACTTGATCGCCGAGGCGGCCGTCGGGCACACCTTCGGGTCGGACGAGTACGCCGGCAGATGCACCTGGACCAGCTTCATCTGCGAGAAGAACCACTGCGGCTCGTAGAAGTACGCGAGCAGCGGAGTCTTGTTCGCCTGCGCGGTGCGGAAGCTCTGGATCAGAGCAGCCTCCGAGCCACCGACGACCACCTTGTAGTTGAGGTGGAGGTTGGTCACCAGGGCTTGGTCGTTGGTGACGTAGCTCGGGTCACCGTCGAGGATCTGACCCTGTCCACCGGACTCACTGGTCTTGAACAAGGATGCGTACTTGTTCAGGTTCTTCCAGTTGGTGATGTCCGGGTACTTCTGGGCCATCCACGGCGGGACGAACCAGCCGATGATGCCCTTGTTGCCGGTCTGGCCGGCGTCAACCACCACATGCTGCTGGGTGATGTACTTGGCGACCAGGTCGTCGTGACCCCAGTTCTCCAGGATGGTGTCGACGGTGCCGTTGGCCATGCCGGCCCAGCTCGGCTGCTCGGAGAGCTTCACGTAGTTCACCGTGCAGTTGAGCCTCTTCTCGAGCACGTTGCCCACCACATAGGCGTCGGCCTCATAGCCCACCCAGGCGTTCAGTGCGATGTTGACGGTGCCGCAGGGCTTGCCACTCGTGTTTGTGTTTGTGGTCGTGTTGGAGATTCCTCCGCCACCACAAGCCGCTAGCGTCAGGGACAAGGCTGCCGCCGCGCCAACTGCGCCGAAGCGCACCGATGCGCGTTTGATGCCACCGATCATGCGATGTTTCCTTTCTTGAGGTGTTGCCTCACTTGCCCCCGGACGTCCCGGCCATCGGGTCGCCGAAGCTCTTACGTTTGCTGTCGCTGGACAGCCGACTTCGCGATGCGGTCGAGCATGATTCCCATGGCAGTGATCGCGATGCCCGCTGCCATGCCCTTGCCGAAGAGGTTTGCCTGGGAGAATCCCGAGTAGACGATGTAGCCGAGGCTTCCGGCACCGACCAGGCCTCCGATCACGACCATGGACAGCACGTAGAGAAGGCCCTGGTTGGCCGCGAGCACCAACGACGGTCGCGCCATCGGCAACTGAACCTTGAGGATCATTTGCCAGGAAGTAACGCCGTTGGACCGGGCGGCCTCGACAGTTGTCTCCGGCACGCCCTGGATCCCGTCGGTGACCAGCTTCGTCGCGATCGGCAGGGCGTAGGCGACGCCAGCGACGATAGCGGTGAAGCGGGTAGGACCAAAGAGGCCTAGGGCCGGAACCAGATACACGAACGCCGGAATCGTCTGCAAGGTGTCGAGGACCGGACGGATGATCGTGTCGGCGCGCCGGCTTCGACCCATCCACACCCCGACGATCACCGCCAGGATCATGACCAAAGCCGTCGCCACGATCACCGACGTCAAGGTGATCATCGAGTCGTTCCACAGGCCCATCGCGAAGATCACGCCCTCGCCGACGGCGGTGATCACGAGTGGACGAAGCCCGCCGATCACGAACGCCATCGCCAGGATCACTGGTGCCATCAGCCACCAGGGCGAGTTCGCCAGCACGTTCTGCAACGGGTTCAGGAGGCCGTAGCTGATCGAGTTCTTGAACCCGAGTGTGACCTTGTCGATGTGGCTAACCACGTTGTTAGTGACGTCGTTCACCCAGTTTGTCAGGTGACCACCGACGCTCCATGAGTCAGGGAACTGCGCATAGTCGAGCTGGTTGCGCGACATGTAGATCGCGACGACGACGACCACCAGTGCGACCGCGAGAGCGATCCGACGCCGGAGGGCCGGGCTGGTCGCGCGAAGACGGGCGCCCAGGCTCGCCGGAGCGTCGCCTCGCTTGGCGGCGCTACTCACGGGCTTTGCCGTCCGCCCACGCCGCTCAGCGCGCTCGCTGATTGCGGTCGTCGTGCGGTCCAGCATGATCGCCATCACGACGATCAGCAGACCCGGGACCGCGGCCTGCCCGACGTTCAGCGCATTCAACGCCGTGACGACGTCGCCACCAAGGCCCGGGCCGTTGACGAACGCGGCGATCACCGCCATGGAGAGTGCGGCGAGCGTGCACTGGTTGATCCCCAGGACGATCGTGCGCCGGGCCATCGGCAGCTGAACCTGACGGAGCAGTTGGCTGCGGGTGACTCCGAGCGACCGTGCGGCCTCGATGGTGGTGGGTGACACCGAGCGGATGCCGTGCTCGGTGATGCGGACCAGCGGCGGTAGGCAGTAGACGACCGTGAGAACGATCGCGCAGGTGGCTCCTGGACCGAAGAGCATGAAGAAGGGAAGGAGGTAGCAGAAGGCCGGCATCGTCTGCATGGCATCGAGGACGGGAGTGATGATCGCGGAAGCGGCCTTACTCCGCGCCATCAGAATCCCGGCCGGGATGCCCACGAGCAGACTCGCGAACACGGACAGGCTGGTCACGATCAGCAGGTCCATGCTGTCGGTCCAGTAACCGAACCAACCGAAGAGGAAGAACGACGCAGCTACCAGAAGTGCGGAGCGAAGACCGGCGAAGACCGCGGCCAACCAGGTGGCGATCGCGAGAACGCCCAGCCAGCCGATCTGCGGAACTGGTCGCGCGCCCGCCGGGTGCGAAACCCACTGCCCGATCTGGGTGACTAGCCAGTTCCCGAAGTTCGAGATCTGACCGATGACGCCGTGGAAGAACCAGTTGTGCAGCGAAGCGACCTGGATGTTGTCGCGGATGTGGTTGACCCAGTTGTCGAAGCCGTTGGTCTGGTCGAACGGGATGCTCAGCGTCGACTTACCTCGGAAGATCAGCCAACCCAGCAACCAAACCGCGAGAATCACACCCAGCCACAGCCAGGTGCGCCGCCTCTTCTCGGGCTTGATCTCCGGCTCGGCCGCGGCCGCCGCCGAAACCAGGCTCGGATCCATCGCCGCGGTGGTCATCCTGCGTCCTCCGCCACAACCACGCGGAGGATGTCCTCCTCCGTCACCACACCGACCAGCTGGTCGCCATCGACCACTCGACAGGGCCCACGGTGCGCGAGCACGACCCGGGCCGCATCCCGCACGATCTGGTCGGCCCGCAGGACCGGCCCATCGACGGGAGCATCCCCAGACACCGGCTGCATCACCCACTTCAGCGTCAGAACGTGCGATTTCGGCACGTCTCGCGTGAAGTCGCGGACGTAGTCGTCGGCGGGTGCGGCGACTACCTCGTCGGGCGTGCCTACCTGGACGATCTCGCCGTCGCGCATGATCAGGATCCGGTCGCCCAGCTTCAGCGCCTCGCTGAGGTCGTGGGTGATGAAGACCATCGTCTTGCCGACCTCGTGGTGCAGGCGGATGACCTCGTTCTGCATGTCACGACGAATGAGCGGGTCGAGTGCCGAGAACGGCTCGTCGAACATGAGCAGGTCGGGGTTGGCCGCCAGCGCTCGGGCGAGCCCGACGCGCTGCTGCATGCCGCCGGAGAGCTGGTCGGGGAAGTTGAGCTCGTAGCCCGACAGCCCGACCAGGTCGACCATGTCCTGCGCGCGCTTGCGTCGGTCGGCCTTGCTCTCGCCGCGCACCTCGAGGCCGAAGCCGACGTTGTCGATGACCTTGCGGTGGGGGAGCAGACCGAAGTGCTGGAACACCATCGACACCTTGCG
>JBQCDC010000311.1:0-8072 GCA_051961575.1 Marmoricola sp. | reverse complement strand
CCGGGACCCGAGCGCTCGAGGAACTTCGCGATCGTCGAGTTCTCGTTGAGCGGGGCGAGCAGCTGGATGCAGGAGTCGGACGCGCCGACGCGGACCATTGCCTCACGCACACCCTGTTCTTCGTTGGTCTCCTCGTGGGTGACCTCCATGCCGAAAGCGTCACGGTAGAACGCGATGGCCTCGTCCAGGTCGGGAACGGCGACGCCGACGTGGTCGATGCAGAGGAACAGGTGCTCGGGGATCTCTAGTGAGGCGGTCATGACCCCATCTTGGCCGAGGTTAACGATCGCTTACAACAGACCTGTGACGCGCGCTACATCGCCAGTGCGATGATGGGCAAGTAAGGTCTTGTTGGTTTGGGTTACCGCGGGGTAACTCACCCGACCTGAGTCAGTCCCACACCTGGAGGCAGCATGTCCGAGTCCGTCATCATTGCGGGTGCCCGCACCCCCGTTGGTCGCCTGTCGGGTGGTCTGAAGGACCTCTCCGCGGCAGACCTCGGCGGCGTCGCGATCGAGGGCGCGCTGGCCAAGGCCGGCATCAGCGGTGACCAGGTCGACTACGTGATCATGGGTCACGTCCTCCAGGCCGGTACCGGGCAGATCACCGCGCGTCAGGCTGCCGTCAAGGGCGGCATCCCGATGAACGTCCCCGCGATCACCATCAACAAGGTCTGCCTGTCGGGCGTCAACGCGATCGCGATGGCCGACCAGCTCATCCGCGCGGGCGAGCACGAGATCATCGTGGCCGGCGGCATGGAGTCGATGACGAACGCTCCGCACTTCCTCCCGAAGTCGCGTGAGGGCCTCAAGTACGGCAACAACCCGCTCGTCGACTCGATGGACTACGACGGCCTGTACGACCAGTTCACCCACCAGGGCATGGGCGTGTTGACCGACGAGGTCAACCGCTCACGCACCACGCAGCTCACCCGCGAGGAGCAGGACGAGTTCTCGGCTCGCTCGCACCAGCGCGCCGCGGCCGCTTGGAAGAACGGCGTCTTCGACAATGAGGTCGTTCCGGTCACCATCCCGCAGCGCAAGGGCGACCCGATCGTGGTCAGCCAGGACGAGGGCATTCGCGCCAGCACGACCGTCGAGTCGCTGGCCGGCCTGCGTCCGGCGTTCAACAAGGAGGGCACGATCACCGCGGGTTCTGCCTCGCAGATCTCGGATGGTGCCGCTGCTCTGATCGTGATGAGCAAGAAGAAGGCCGAGGAGCTCGGGCTCACCTGGATCGCCGAGATCGGCGCCTCGGGTCAGGTCGCCGGTCCGGACTCGTCGCTGCAGCTGCAGCCGGCCGAGGCCATCAAGGCCGCCGTCGCCAAGGAGGGCATCGCCGTCTCCGACATCGACCTCTTCGAGCTCAACGAGGCCTTCGCCGCCGTCGGCATCGAGTCGGCTCGTGCGCTCGGCGTCTCTGAGGACAAGGTGAACGTCAACGGTGGCGCCATCGCCATCGGTCACCCCCTGGGCATGTCGGGTGCGCGCATCACGCTGCACCTCATCCTCGAGCTCCAGCGTCGCGGTGGCGGCATCGGTGCCGCCGCTCTGTGTGGCGGTGGGGGTCAGGGTGACGCGCTGATCGTTCGCGTGCCGAAGGCCTGAAAGAACTGAAGGAGAGGCCCTCGGGTCGACCATCGCGGTCGGCCCGAGGGCCTTTGTATTCACGACAGCGACGAGACCCATTCTTCGACCGTGAGCACGTCTGCCTGGCGCGGGAAGACCTTCTCGGTGAGCACGCGGTGCACCTCGGGGTCGCGGTCGAGGCAGGCGTCCTTGAGGACGACGAGGCCGAAGTCCAGGTCAGCGGCCTGGCGGACCGTCGACAGCACGATGCCGCTGGTGGCGATCCCGAGGAGCACCAGCGTCTCGATGCCACCGGCGCGCAGGATCATCTCAAGGTCGCTGCCGGCGAAGGCGCTCACGCGCTTCTTGTCGACCCAGGTCTCGCCCGGGGCGGGCGCGACGACCGGGTGCGGCTGCGCGCCGGGATCCTGCGGGCCGAACTTGCCCGTCCCGGCGATCGCGCTGAAACTGCGGTTGCGCGGGCTGACCTCGGGGTGGCCCTCACGGAAGCCGATGCCCACGTGGATGACCCGCACCCCCGCGGCCCGGGCCGCAGCGATGGCCTTTCCGGTCGTCTCCAGGTACTCCGCGCTCTCGCCGATCTGCTCGACGATGCCGACCTGGACGTCCATCACCAACAGCGCCTGGGTGCTGTGATCACTGCTCATGCGTTGACTGCCTCTTCTCGTGGGGTTTCGGGAGTGGTGTGAATGACGGGCCGCCCGCGCAGGGACGAGGCGAGTGCCGCGATGACGGCCATGCCCGCGGCGGCACCGAACACGATCTCGAGCCCGTGGTGGAACGGGCCGGAGACCAGGTGGGAGAAGTAGTGCGGCGAGGTCAGGGCCGCTCGGTTCGCCGGGCTCAGCGTGTTGGTGACTGAGCCGAGCATGTGCGCGATCGGGTTCTGCCCGAGGAACGAGGCGAACAGAGTGCTGACCGGAGGGAGCGAGGCGATCCTGTCCGCGGCGGCGGGCGCGACACCATGCGCGGTGAGACCGCTACGCAGCTGATCGGGCAGCGAGGATGCGAGCCCGATGATCATCAGACTGAAGAACACGCCGATGGACAGCGACGTTCCGGAGTTCTGCAGGGTCGATCGCATGCCCGAGGCGACGCCGCGCTCGTGCGCGGGGACGCTGCTCATGATCGAGGCGGTGTTGGGTGCTGAGAACATGCCTTGGCCGACGCCGCTCAGGAACAGCATCAGCGCGAACCAGCCGTAGGAGAAGTCCGTGCCGATGTAGAGGAGGCCGATGAATGCGGCCGCGGTCAGCAGCAGGCCGCTGGTCGAGAAGAGGCGCGCCCCGAAGCGGTCCGACAGGTAGCCCGACGTAGGGCCTGCGACGAGGAAGCCCGCGGTCAGCGGGAGCATGCAGATCCCGGCCCAGAGCGGAGTGTCCTCGAACGAAGAGCCATGCATCGGCAGCCAGATGCCCTGCAGCCAGATGATCATCATGAACTGCAGGCCGCCGCGCGCGACGGAGGTGAGCAACGCCGCCAGGTTGCCGGCTGCGAACGCGCGGGAGCGGAACAGCCCCAGGCGGAACATCGGCGCCTCGACGCGGGACTCGATGATGCCGAAGGAGATCAGGAGGGCGAGGCCTACCGCGATCGCTCCGAGCACCTTGGGATTCGTCCAGCCGGTGGCGTGGCCACCGTACGGCTGGATGCCGTAGGTCAGGGCGGCCAGGATCAGGCCGAGCCCGACGCTGAAGGTGATCGTGCCCATCCAGTCGATCCGGGCCTTCGAGCGGGTCCCGATCTCGCGCAGACTCCGGTAGGACCAGATCGTGCCGAGCACGCTGATCGGCACGCTCACCCAGAAGACGGCATGCCAGTCGATCGCGGCCAGAACGCCGCCCGCGAGCAGCCCGAGGAACTGCCCGGCCAGCGCGGTGATCTGGTTGATCCCGAGTGCCATCCCGCGCTGGTGCGCCGGAAAGGCGTCGGTGAGGATCGCGGCCGAGTTGCCCATCAACATCGCGCCGCCGATCGCCTGCACCACCCGCCAGCCGATCAGCCAGAGCGCCCCTGCTTGAGCGTGGAACGGATCCAGGGACAAGGCGATCGACGCCACCGCGAAGACGGCGAATCCGGCGTTGTAGATCTTGACGCGGCCGAACATGTCGCCGAGGCGGCCGAGCGCGACGACGAGGACCGCCGACACCAACAGATACCCGAGCATCATCCAGAGCAGGTAGCCGATGTTGCCCGGAGTCAGGGGATCGAGCCCGATCCCGCGGAAGATCGCCGGCATGGCGATGATGACGATCGAGCCGTCCACGGCGGAGAGCAGCATCGCCATCGTGGTGTTCGACAGGGCCACCCACTTGTAGCGCTCAGACGCGCTGTGCGCGTTCACAGAGCATCCGCCACCCGAGCGATGAGGGCGACCGCCTCGCGCAGCGCGGGCAGCTCGGCCGTCGAGATGGTCTCGGCGATCGCTGCGGCGAGGCGCTCGGTGCTCTCGTTGCGGCGCTCCTGCCGCAGGGCACGTCCCTGGTCGGTGAGGGACACGATCGTGCGTCGGCCGTCCTCGGGATCAGGATCTCGTCGAACGAACCCCATCGTCTCCAACGCTGACAGCGTTGCCGCGATCGCCTGCGGACGGACGTTCTCGGACTGAGCCAACGCGCCGGGAGTCGTGGGTCCGATGGTCTCGATCCTGGCGAGGAGGGAGGCCTCGGACAGGGTCAGCTCGCCCCGCCGGTGGCCGCGACGCAAGGTGCGGGCGACTCGCCCGATGGTGAGGTGCAGGGCCCGGGCGAGCTCGTCGGGGCTCGATGACGGGCGGTCTCGATGAGAGGTCGACACAGATAGTTACATTAGCTTTATTAAATCGTCGGAAACAACTCTGGACGGCAAGATGGGCTCATGGACGAAGCGTTCGTCGAGCGAGTGCTGACCGTGGTGGAGGCCATTCCCGTGGGCCAGGTGTGCTCCTACGGCGACATCGCCGAGCTGCTCGAGGTCGGTCCTCGACAGGTGGGGGCTGTGATGAGCGTCTACGGCGGCGGCGTGTGCTGGTGGCGGGTGACCAACTCGCGTGGGGAACTGCCGCCGCGACTTCTCGACGACGCTCGCCCGCACTGGTGGGACGAGGGCATCGGGCTCTCGTCGAACGGGCGGGGATGCCGGATCGATGCTCATCGTGCTGACCTCGTTCAGATCGCCTTGTCCATCCGCGACACAATGGCGCCATGACGCAGTCACCGATCCAGGGCCGTGGAGCTGTCGACCTGACCCGTCTCGGCGGAGCGCCGGCGAGTGCGGGCGCAGCGGGCGGAGTCAGCAGCGCCTACACGGTCACCGTCACCCAGGAGAACCTCCAGGAGCTCCTCGAGAGCTCGATGAACGCGGCCGTCCTGATGGCGTTCTACTCGGCATCGCGATCGCCCGAGAGCGTGCAGCTCGCTGACGACCTCCAGGCGCTGTCCAACGAGTTCGAGGGTCGATTCCTCCTCGGTCGCGTGGACGTGGACGCCGTCCCCGCCATCGCGCAGGCGATGCAGGTGCCCTCGGTTCCATTGGTCGTGCTGGTCGCGCAGGGGCGTCCGATGCCGCTCTTCCAGGACCGGGTTCCCACCGACGTGCTGCGCGACGGGCTCACCCAGGTGCTGCAGCAGTTGGCCACGAACGGCTTCACCGGGCGGCACCAGCCGCGCGGAGCAGTCGACGCGGACACGGGCAAGGCCGTCGTCGACCCCCGCTACGTGCCGGCGCAGGATGCGCTCGAGCGTGGCGACATCGACGGTGCGGTGGCGGAGTACCAGAAGCTGGTCGACGCGAACCCTGCTGACGCCGAGGCCAGCGCTGGACTCGCCATGGCCCTTCTGCTCAAGCGGACCGAGGGCGTGGACCTCAACGCGGCCCGCGCGGATGCCGCGGCCCGTCCCGACGACGTCGAAGCCCAGATCATGTGCGCCGACCTCGACCTGCTGGGCGGCCACGTCGATGACGCCTATCGCCGCCTCATCGACTTCGTCCGTCGCAGCAGCGACGCCGACCGGGACCGCGCACGGCTGCACCTGATCGACCTGTTCGCGGTGGTCGGCAACGACGACCCGCGGGTGCAGCGGGGTCGTCGCGACCTCGCCTCGGCTCTGTTCTAGAGCAACGGCACCAGCACGGCGGGGATCGCGCGGGTTCGACGCCGTAGAGCCAGGGTCGTCAACGAGTACTGACGCGCAGCGGGTGCGCACGCCGCGACGATCGCCGACAGCGCCATCATGATGGGGTACTGCGTGATCAGCTGGTCCGCGAGCCAGTAGTTGCACAGCTGGAAGACCGAAGCCAAAGCGATCGGCAGGGTGAAGATCCCCAGCACAAGGGTGACTCCGAGCCCCACCTCCAGCAGCGGAACGAGAAAGCCGAAGAGTCCGGGCGCGTTCTCCAGTACGTGGGCGCTGAAGAACTTGTAGAAGCCGGGCACCCGCGAGTTCTGGGCGACGCTGCTGGTCACCAGCAGGATGTCCGCCCTGCCGAAGCCGGCTTGGTACTTGAAGACACCCTCATGGATCCAGAAGGCGCCCAGCCCGACTCGGCAGAGGTTGGCGACGATCGTCGCCAACCTCCCCACGCTGGGAGCCTTCATCACGACAGCGTGGCGGCGCCGAAGACGGCCTTCGCCTTGTCGCAGTGGATCACCACGTGCGAGTACATCGCCGCGTTCACCCCACTGGGCAGCGTGAAGGTCTGCGACATCTGGTCGGAGGCGACCTTGCTGATCTGGACCCCTGCGGACACAGCGCTCTCGCTGGTTCCATTGGCCAGGTAGACGTGGAGATCAGGTCCCTGGTCGGAGGAGTAGCCGGTCAGGGTGAGCGTGCTGCCGTGCACGGTGACGTGGCCGGCGACCTTCTTGCCGTTCAGGCCGCTGAAGGTTCCGGTCCGCGTCGCCATCGCCGTCGTTCCGGTCGTCGTCGATGCGGGGCTCGAGGCAGTAGCCGGAGCCGTGGACGGGGACGTGCTGCTCGAGCCGCAGGCGGTCAGAGTCCCTGCTGCGGCGAACGCCGCCACGGTGCCGACGAGAAGCGCCTTCATCTGCATGATGTGTCCATTTCCTTGAGGTGATTCGGTGCTTCCGGTCGGAGCACTGACCTCAGTGAAGCCAGGTGCGAGCAGGGGAGCGTCGAAGATTGCAGCCCCGTAAGCAGGTGTTTCAGGGCCGTAAGAATTGACCGGGATCGGGTGCCCTGATCATTCCTAGGCTCCTGGTGTGAGCACTCGGGTCGTGGTGGTGGATGACGATCCGACGGTCGGCGCCGCCGTCGCGGACTACCTGACCGCGAGCGACTACGAGGTCGAGCGGTTCGTGAGCGGGGACGACGCCTGGCGATCCCTCCGCACGCGGATGCCGGAGCTTCTGATCGTCGATCGGATGTTGCCCGGAATCGATGGCGACGAGTTGTGCCGTCGCGTCCGCGAGATCTCGAGCATTCCGATCATCATGGTGACGGCGCTCGACGGCCTCGAGCACCGCATCCATGGCCTCGAGCGAGGAGCCGACGACTACATCGCCAAGCCGTTCTCGCTGCGGGAGCTCCAGCTGCGGGTGAGTGCACAGCTGCGACGAAGTGCCTCAGGCTCCGCACCGCTGGCCTTCAACACCGGGCGCTTTCGGGTCGACCCCGCGCATCGGCGGGTGTGGGTGGGGGAGAAGGAGATCCCACTGACCTCGCGCGAGTACGAGCTGCTGCTGTATCTCGTCCAGAACGCCGACAGGGTGGTGAGCCGCGACGAGATCATGCGCGAGGTCTGGCAGTGGGCCTTCGGTGACGCCTCGACCGTCACCGTGCACGTGCGGCGGCTACGGGAGAAGATCGAGCCGGATGCCCGGATCCCGACCTACCTCCGCACCGAGTGGGGACAGGGGTATCGGCTGGTCCCGAACGGTTAGGCGGCGGGCAGGGTCACGCTGAACCGGCAACCGGCGTGATCGCTGAGGTTGGTGGCCACCACGGTGCCTTGGTGCGCTTCCACGATGCCTCGCACGATGGCCAGCCCCAGGCCCGCTCCGCGACCGAGGCTGTTGGCGGACACATCCGGGGTGCGCGCGGTCTCGCCCCGCCAGGCCACGTCGAAGGCGCGCTCCAGGGTCTCGGGAGAAAGACCGCCGCACTGGTCGGTCACCGCGAACTCGACGCTGTCCGGGGTGCGGTGTGCCACCACCTCGACGATGCCGTCGGAGGGAGTGTGTCGGATCGCGTTGATCAACAGGTTCGACAGCACCCGTGAGAGCCCGGCGGGGTCTGCGGTCACCTCGATCGCGTCGGGAGCCTCGCCGCGCAGTTGGACGCGATGCGCCCGAGCAACCGGGTCCGCGGTGGCGACCGCCTCGCTGATCAGGTCGCCGAGGTCGAACGTCTCGGGGCTGATGGTCAGCACACCGGCCTGAATGCGTGAGAGCTCGAACAGGTCGTCGACCATCGCGGCCATCTTGTCGGCTTGCTCGCGTATCTGGCGGTGGTAGCGGTCGGGGTCGGGCGCCAAGCCGTCCTC
>JBQCDC010000310.1:0-12096 GCA_051961575.1 Marmoricola sp. | reverse complement strand
GTGGGCTCGTGCAGCTTGCCGTTGATCTCCTTGGTGACGACCTGCGGCTTGCCGACGGTGAGCTCGTAGCCCTCGCGGCGCATCTGCTCGACGAGGATCGCCAGCGCCAGCTCGCCGCGGCCCTGAACCTCCCACGCATCGGGGCGGTCAGTGGGGAGAACGCGCAGCGAGACGTTGCCGATGAGCTCGCTCTCCAGACGGTCCTTCACCAGCCGTGCGGTGACTTTGGTGTTCTTGGTCGGGCCACGACCAGCCAGCGGCGACGTGTTGGTGCCGATGGTCATCGAGATGGCCGGCTCATCGACGTGGATCAGCGGCAGGGCGACCGGGTTCTCGGCGTCGGCGAGCGTCTCACCGATGGTGATCTCCGGGATACCGGCGACAGCCACGATGTCGCCGGGGCCGGCGCTCTCGCCCGGCTTGCGCTCGAGTCCCTCGGTGATGAGGAGCTCGGTGATCTTGACGTTCTTGACCTCGCCGTCGCGTCGCATCCAGGCGACGGTCTGGCTCTTCTTCAGGGTGCCCTCGTGGATGCGGAGGAGTGCCAGACGACCCAGGAACGGGCTCGAGTCGAGGTTGGTGACGTGTGCCTGGAGCGGAGCGCCCTCGGTGTAGGTCGGCGCGGGGATGGTCTCGAGGATCGTCTTGAAGAGCGGCTCGAGGCTGTCGCCGTCGGGCATTGCGCCGTTCTCCGGCGCGGTCAGCGAGGCGATGCCGGCGCGGCCCGAGGCGTAGACCACCGGGAAGTCGAGGGCATCCTGGCTGTGCGACTCGTCGAGCAGGTCCATGAACAGCTCGTACGTCTCGTCGACGACCTCGGCGATCCGCGCGTCACCACGGTCGGTCTTGTTGACCACGAGGATCACCGGCATGTCCGCGTTCAGCGCCTTGCGGAGGACGAAACGCGTCTGCGGAAGGGGGCCCTCCGAGGCGTCCACGAGCAGCACGATGCCGTCGACCATCGAGAGACCGCGCTCGACCTCACCACCGAAGTCGGCGTGACCCGGCGTATCGATGATGTTGATGGTCATCGGCTTGCCCTCAGCGGCAGGACCGGCGTAGTGAACCGCCGTGTTCTTCGCGAGGATCGTGATGCCCTTCTCGCGCTCCAGCTCGCCGGAGTCCATCGCGCGCTCGGCGACGCCCTCGGCCTGGTGGGCGGAGAAGGCGCCGGCCTGCAGCAGCATGGCATCGACCAGCGTGGTCTTACCGTGGTCGACGTGCGCAACGATCGCGACATTGCGGAGATCGGAGCGGGACTTGGCTGCGTCGGGCATGCTTGAGCCTTCTTGAGTGGCGGGGGAGTGGTGGGCTCGTTCTGAGCCCAAACGGGGAGAGTTTATCGTGAATCAGGTGTCGCCCTTCTCAGTCCTGTTCGTCTGCACGGGCAACATCTGTCGGTCCCCGCTCGGCGAGCGTCTGCTGCGCGCCCGGCTGCACAGCTCTGAGTTCGAGGTCACAAGCGCCGGCGTGATGGCGATGGTCGGCGAGGGCATGGATCCCGACGCGGCGATCCAGCTGGAGGCGCTCGGAGGAGATCCCACGGGCTTCTTCGCGCAGCAGATCAACGAGAAGATGATCGGCCACGCGGATCTGGTGCTGGCTGCCACCCGCGCTCACCGCGAGCGCATCCTCGAGGAGCGGCCAGGGGCGCTGAGGCGCACGTTCACGGTGCTCGAGTTCGCGGAGTTGATGGGCTCCGCGCGCGGCTCGACCCCTCAGGAGCTGGTGAGCTGGGCGGCTCGACACCGCTCGGTCTCGACGCTCACGGACCCGGACATTCCGGACCCCTACCGCCGTGGCGACGCGGTCCACGCCGAGGTCGCCGGCCTGATCAACGGAGCCGTCGACCGGATCGTCGCCGCCTTCACTCACTAGTCTCAGAGGGATGGTGACCCGCCCGGGGAAGATTTTCTCCTGGCACGGCGTTGAAGGAGGTCGTGGTGAACTCTGATCACGCCGACTCGGCGCGCCCCGATTCGGCTGTGCGCCGCGTCGCGATGATCAGCCTCCACACCTCCCCGCTCGACCAGCCCGGCACCGGTGATGCCGGTGGGCTCAACGTCTACGTGACCGAGGTGGCTCGCGAGCTCGCTGCCCGCGGCGTCGAGGTCGACATCTTCACCCGCGCGACCCGATCCGATCAGGATCCCTGCACCGAGTTCGCGCCGGGCGTGACGGTGCGGCACGTTCTCGCGGGTCCCTTCGAGGGCCTGGGCAAGGACGCCCTGCCCGCCCAATTGTGTGTGTTCGCCCGCGAGGTGCTCCGCGCGGAGGCCGAGCAGCAGCCGGCGCACTACGACGTGGTCCACTCCCACTACTGGTTGTCCGGCCAGGTCGGCGCGCTGGCGCGCGACCGTTGGGGCGTCCCCCTGGTGCACACGATGCACACGATGGCGAAGGTCAAGAACGCGCTGCTGGCCGAAGGCGACACTCCTGAGCCCGACGCTCGGATCATCGGCGAGGAGCAGGTGGTCGCGGCCGCGGACATGCTGATCGCCAACACCGACGAAGAAGCCAAGGACCTGATCAACTGCTACGACGCCGACCCCGGTTGTGTGGAGGTCGTTCAGCCGGGCGTCGACCTGTCGGTCTTCACGCCCCGTTCCGTGGCGGACGCGCGGCGGCGGCTGGACCTTCCTGTCGACGGAGACGTGCTGCTGTTCGTCGGACGCATTCAACCGCTGAAGGCTCCCGACATCCTGCTGCGCGCCGCTGCCCTGCTGCTCGAGCGTGACCCGCAGCGCCGCTCCCGGATGGTCGTCGCCGTGGTCGGAGGACCTTCCGGCAGCGGCCTCGAACATCCCGAGGCGCTGGGCGAGCTCGCCACCGCGCTCGGCATCGACGACCTGGTGCGGTTCGTTCCGCCGGTCGGTCGGGAGGTCTTGGCCGATTGGTACGCGGCGGCCAGCGTCGTGTGCGTGCCGTCCTACAACGAGTCCTTCGGGTTGGTGGCCCTCGAGGCCGAGGCCTCCGGGACGCCCGTGGTCGCCGCCGCTGTGGGCGGACTTCCGACGGCTGTCCGTCACGGAGTCTCAGGCCTCCTCGTCGAGGGGCACGATCCGCGGGACTACGCCACCGCGATCGGGCGGGTCCTCGACGAGCCCGGTCTGCGTGCATCGTTGTCGGCCGCTGCCGTCGAGCAGGCCTCGCACTTCACCTGGAGCCGGGCCGCGGATCGCATTCTCGAGGTGTACGGCGAGGCTCGGACCCTGCGGAAGGCGAGGCGATGAGCGACGACGAGCGCGCCGAGGTTGCTGCATTGCGCGGCATCCTCGAGGAGCAGGAGTTCGAGTTCACCGAGGACGGCGACACGTTTCACCTCGAGCTGCCCGGCGTCCGCAAGCTCAAGACTCCGGTCCGCCTCGAGGTCGGTCCGCACTCCTTGATCGCCGATGCGTTCGTCTGCCGGCGTCCGGACGAGAACTTCGAAGCCGTGTATCGGTGGCTGCTCGAGCGGAACACGCGCATGTTCGCTTTCGCCTTCGCGCTGGACGCGCTCGGCGACATCTATCTGACGACCCGGGTTCCGCACTCGATGATCAACGCCGACGAGATCGATCGCCTGCTCGGATCCGCGCTCTCCTACGCCGACGACGCGTTCAACCGCATCCTCGAGCTCGGATTCGCCACCTCGATCCGCAAGGAGTGGGAGTGGCGCCTGTCGACCGGCGAGTCGACCGCGAACCTGGCCGCGTTCGAGAACCTGCGCCCATCTGGTGACAACTGAGGCATCCCTTGTTAAATTGACTCGTCAGTCGTAAATCTGATGAGGGGGTAGCCCGTGGCGCGACCCAGTGTCGAAGCGGAGCGCAAGGAGCAGATCCTCGCCGCCACACGCAAGGTAGTTGCGGAGCGGGGGTTCAAGGCGATGCGAGTCTCCGATGTCGCCAAGCTCTCCGGGACCAGTACGGGCACCATCCACTACTACTTCGAGACCAAGCAGGACCTGATGCATGCGGTCTTCGAGTGGAACTACCGCAAGTCCGAGGAGCGGCGCGCTGCTCTGCTCGACGGCATCAACGATCCGCCGTTGCGCATCCGTGCTCTGCTGCGGTCGTTCCTACCCGAGGGTGAGGTGCTCCTGGAGTCCTGGAACCTCTGGATCGCCTTGTGGATAGAGGCAATCCACGATTCCGACCTCCAAGATCTCAACGAACGGATCTACGGTGATTGGCGTCGTTCGATGGCCGCGATCATCCGCGAGGGCCAGGCCACCGGCGACTTCATCGAGGGCGATTCGGTCACGCTCGCCAACGGCCTGATCAGCATGGTCGACGGCCTCGCGATGCAGGTCCTGACGGGATCGCAGTCGATGACCGTGGAGCGCATGAGCGAGGTCTGCGAGCTCGCGGTGAGCCTCATCGCGGCTCGCTGACAAGCCCGTCCTCAGTCGTCGTCTCGTCGGCGAGAAACAACTCGTTTGGGCCTTGACAGCCTGCGTGGGCTGGGTCACACTCGTGTCTATTCTTATCTGACGCGCCAATCAATAATGGCCATCATCACGAGGAGACACATGCGTTCCATCCGACTCCTGGGCGCGGCCGCTACGACCGTCGGCCTGCTCGCCCTCAGCGCTTGTGGCGGTTCGGCAGGCTCGGCGAACAGCTCGGGCTCGTACGGGGACTGCAAGGTCTATGGCACCAAGGGATCGGTCAAGATCCACCCGGTGACCCCCGGCGTGCTGACCGTTCAGACCAACCTGCCGTCACCCGGATGGTGGAAGGGCTCGACGCCGGATTCGATCACGGGCGGCTACGAGTACTGCCTGGCCGCCAACATCGCCTACCGCGCCGGGTTGGACCACGTGAAGGTCGTCAACGTCTCCTTCGACGCCCTGGTCGCCGGTCAGACGAACAACTACGACCTCGCCATGGCGCAGATCTCGGTCACCCCGGCGCGCCAGAAGGTCGTCACGTTCTCGGCGCCCTACTACGACTCGAACCTCGGTGTGCTGGTGCCGGCCAACTCGAACGTGACTGCCGACAACATCAAGAGCAAGCGCGTCGCGGTGCAGGTGAGCACCACGGCGGTCGACTTCGTCAACAGCAAGCTGAAGCCGTCCTCGGTGAAGATGTTCCCGGACGCGACCACCATGGTGACCTCGGTGGGCAGCAACCTGAGCGATGTGGCGATCCAGGACACCGCGATCGTGCTCGGCTTCGCCAAGAACTCGAGTGGGGCGCTCAAGGTCGTCGGTCAGTACCCCTCCGGTGAGCACTACGCGGCGATCTACCCGAAGGGCTCGACCAACACCTCGGCCATCGACGCCAGCATCAATGCGATGCGTGCCGATGGGACGCTGAACAAGCTGTCGGCCGCGTGGCTCGGCCCGGAGCTTGGTGGCGACCCGAATGCCGTTCCGGTCTGGCAGGTCCGGTGACTGCTGTGACGATCGCTACCACTTCCGTGGACGAGGCGCCGGTCGGAGCACCTCCGACTCCGCCGGCGCCGGTTGCGTCGCTGGCGTTGGCTGCCCTGGCCATCTCGGGTTTGTGCGCAGTCTTCGCGGGGCTCGCTCTCAACTCGCTGCGGTCGCTGGGTAGCCATACGTCGGTCGGACTCGCCGTGGTCCTGATTGCGGTCGGCGTCGCTTGCTGCCTCCCCGTGATCAACGCGGTCCGCGCGTTGGCGTCCTCGGTGCAGCGGGCCCGGCACTACAAGCAGGGGGAGATGCCCGCCGCTCGGCGCGCGGCCGCCGAAGGTCGCGAACACGCGACCACCGCGCTGGGTTGGTCGCTGTCCGTGCTCGTGCTTGCGGGACTGGCCGCCTTCGTCGCGGCCAACCATGGTGCGGTCGCCCACACCTTCCTGCGCTGGGACCTCATCAAGCAGTCGTGGTGGCCCATCACCAAGGCGTTCTGGACGAACATCCAGGTCGCCGTCTATGCCGAAGTACTCGTGCTCGTCTTCGCCTTGGTCGTCGCCATCATGCGCCTGCTGCCCGGCCGTTCCGGGCGCCCGCTGCGCTGGCTGGCGACCGCCTACGCCGACGTCTTCCGCGCGATTCCCGGTGTCATCGTGCTCTACCTGGTCGGCTACGGCCTCGCGCTGGCCAAGGTTCCCGTCATCGAGAACCTCAGCCCGATGTGGCTCGCGATCGTCGCCCTGACGCTGACCTACTCGGGTTATGTCGCAGAGGTCTATCGGGCCGGCATCGAATCGATCCACCCGAGCCAGTGGGCCGCCTCGCGCTCGTTGGGCCTCTCCTACGGCATGACGCTGCGGACGGTGATCATCCCGCAGGCCGTTCGAAGGATCGTGCCGCCTCTGCTCAATGACTTCATCGGTCTGCAGAAGGACACCGCACTGCTCGTCATCATCGGCATCAACGAGGCGTTCACCACCTCGCGGTTCATGGCGTCCAACGTCTTCAACCTCACGCCCATCATCGTGGTCGCGGTTCTGTTCGTGGTGATCACCATCCCGCAGGCCCGCTTCGTCGACCGACTCATTCTGCGCGAGATGCGCCGGGCTGGGAGGGCCTGATGACATTCCTTCAGATCCGGGACGTCCACAAGTCCTACGGCCACAACGAGATCCTCAAGGGCGTCAGCCTCGAGGTGAAGCGCCACGAGGTGGTCTGCCTGATCGGCGCCTCGGGGTCAGGCAAGTCGACCCTGCTCCGCTGCATCAACGCACTCGAGACCATCAACAGTGGCGACATCAGCGTCGCCGGTGACGTGGTCAGCGGTGCCGGGGTCGACGTGAACCGGCTGCGTCGCAACGTGGGCATGGTCTTCCAGTCCTACAACCTCTTTCCGCACATGAGCGTGCTGCGCAACGTCACGTTGGCGCCGACCAAGATCGGTGGGTTGTCGAAGGAGGCGGCGGAAGAACGTGCGCTTGCGCTGCTCGATCGGGTTGGCATGCGCGACAAGGCCGGCAGCTACCCGGACGCGCTGTCCGGCGGCCAGCAGCAGCGTGTCGCCATCGTGCGCGCGCTGGCGACCAACCCGCAGGTGCTGCTGCTCGACGAGATCACCGCGGCGCTCGACCCCGAGCTGGTCGGCGATGTTCTGGCGATCGTTCGTGAGCTCGCTCAGGACGGCCTGACGATGCTGCTGGCCACCCACGAGATGGGCTTCGCCCGCGAGGTCTCCTCGCAGGTGTGCTTCCTTCACGAAGGCCGGATCCTCGAGCGCGGTAGCGCTGAGCAGATCTTCGAAGACCCGCAGGAAGAACGGACCCGCCAGTTCCTCGGTCGCGTCCTCACCGCGGGTCGGCTCTAGGGGGCTCCGCCTCGGCGTGCTTGGGGCACGCGTCTCTTCCGAAAACTAACTGACTAATCAATCAACAATGGAGCTGACATGACGTACACGATTCGCGACGGCATCGACCTGACCGAGGACCAGCGCGAGTTCGTCGCTCTGGCCCGTGACTTCGCCGTCAACGAGATCCGTCCGCGCGCCCAGGAGGTAGACGAGGCCGACACCGAGTCGCCGCTCGACCTGTGGAGCAAGGCCGCCAAGATCGGACTCGCGTCCTACATGCTGCCGGCCGAATACGGCGGCGGCGGTGTCACCGACCTGGTCACCCAGTGCCTGGTGCAGCAGGAGCTCTGCTGGGGCGACGTCGGCATCGGCAACTTCCTCACCTCCAGCGCCTTCTTCTCCGGCCCGGTCGAGGCCCTCGGCACCGAGGAGCAGAAGAAGCGCTGGCTCACCCCGCTGACAACGGAGGAGCCGCCGGTCACCGCGCTCGCCGTGACCGAGCCGGGCGTTGGATCGGACTCGGCATCGCTGCAGACGCGTGCCGTTCGCCACGGCGACCACTACGTGCTCAACGGCCAGAAGACCTGGATCTCGAACGCGCCGTACGCCCAGTGGATCATCGTCTTCGCCACCGTCGACCCGAGCCTGCGCTCGCGCGGCATCACGGCCTTCGTCGTCGACCGGGACACTCCTGGCCTGACCATCGGCCAGCCCATGAAGAAGATGGGACAGCGCGGCATCGTCAACGCCGAGGTCTTCCTGGAGAACGTCGAGGTCCCGCTGGAGGCTCGTCTTGGTGAGGAGGGTCAGGGCTTCTACGGCCTGATGCGCACCTTCGATGCCTCGCGCATCCTCATCGGCGCCGGTGCTACGGGTCTCTCCCGCGCTGCCCTCGACGCCTCGATCCAGTACGCGAACGAGCGGACCCAGTTCGGCAAGCCGATCATCGAGCACCAGGCCGTCGCCTTCCGGATCGCTGACATGGCGGCCCGCACCGACGTCTCGCACCTGGTGACGATGCGCGCGGCGCGCCTCTTCGACGCCGGCGAGTTCACGGCGGTCGAGTCCGCGATCGCGAAGGTCACCGCTTCCGAGAACTGCTCGTGGGTGACCAACGCCGCGCTGCAGACCCACGGCGGGTGGGGCTACAGCCGCGAGTTCATGCTCGAGAAGTGGGTGCGCGACGCCAAGCTCGAGGAGCTCGAAGAGGGCACCAGCGACATCCAGCGGCTGATCATCTCGCGCGCGGTGGGCAAGGCGTGAGCAGTCTCTCCGTCTTCACCGACCCGAAGTCCGTCGCGGTCGGCGGCGCCTCGCCGGCTCCGGCGAAGTGGGGCTACTGGTTGGCGCGCGGTGCTCTCCGCGGCGCGTCCCGTCGGTCCGTGCACCTGGTCAACGCTCGCGGTGTCGCCATCGAGGGGGCGCCATCGGTGCGCGCCCTCAGCGAGATCGAGGGCGTCCCTGAGCTCGTCGTTCTGACCACTCCGGCGGCCACGATTCCGGCGGTCGTCGAGGAGGCGCTGGCGCTCGGGGCTAAGGGTTTCCTGGGGATCACCGCCGGCCTGGAGGCTGGGGTGGAGCAGCAGCTCACGGCTCGGATCAAAGCGGCGGGGGCACGGCTCGTCGGCCCGAACTGCCTCGGGCTCTACGACGCCGCGCACGACCTGGAGCTCGCGTGGGGGACGTTCACGCCGGGCAACCTGGCGATCATCTCCCAGTCCGGGCAGCTCGGCCTGGAGATGGCTGGCCTCGCGACCCATGCGGGCTTGGGCGTCTCGCGGTTCGTGTCGATCGGGAACCAGGCCGACGTCACCGCGCGCGATCTGTTGGAGGACCTGATCGCGCACGAGGACACCCGCGCGGTGGTGCTGTATCTGGAGAGCTTCGCCGACGGCCGTGCGCTCGTCGACACCATGGCGCGCCTGCGTGAGGCGGGGAAGCCGGTCGTGGTGCTCACCGTTGGCGCGAGTGAGGCGAGTCGTCATGCGGCGCGCTCGCACACCGGTGCGCTTACGGCCGCGACCGACGTGGTTCGAGCGGCTTGCGAAGCCGCGGGTGCGGTGCTGGTGGAGACGCCGGCTCAGGCGATCGACCTGGCCCACCTCCTGCTCGGCAGCCCCTTGCCGCGCGGTCGGCGGGTGGCGGTCGTCAGCGACTCGGGCGGGCAAGGTGCGATTGCCGCGGACACCTTTGCTCGCGAGGGCCTGACCGTGCCCCGGCTGAGTGCGGCTACCTCGACGGCGCTGGCCCACCTTCTGCCCGCCGCTGCCGCCACGGCCAATCCCGTGGATCTTGCGGGCGCCGGCGAGCAGGACCTGAACACCTACGCCCGCGTCGTCGAGGTGATCGCGTCGAGCGGCGAGGTCGACGCCGTCGTGCTCAGTGGCTACTTCGGCTGCTACGGCGCGGACACGCCTGAGCTGGTCGAGCGCGAGCTCGAGGTCGTCGCCGCGGTCGGTGAAGTCGTCTGGGATCAGAGACGTCCGGTGTTGGTGCACTCGATGAGCCAGGACTCGGCCGCTGTGCAGGCGATGCGCGCCCTGGCGGTTCCGACCCTGCACACCATCGACGCGACGGCGCGGTCGTTGGGCTTGGCGGCTCGGATGGGCGAGCAGACCGGTGCTGCGCTTGCTGCGGTGGAGGTCGGAGCCGAGGTCGGCGAAACAGTGCCTTACCTCGCGGGTCGCGGGCTCGTCGCATCCGTCGGCATCTCCTATCCGCCGGCGCGGGCTGTTCACGACGACGTCGACCTGCGATCGGCCGCAGCCGAGTTGGACGGGCCGTTCGTCCTGAAGGCGGGTTGGATCGAGCACAAGTCCGAGGTCGGCGGTGTCGCTGTGGGGCTGGCCGACGCGGATGCCGTTGCGGCCAGCCTGGCCGACATGCGTTCGAGGCTCGGCGACGGCGAGTACGTGCTGGAGCAGATGGCTCCCTCTGTCGACGCCGTCGAGCTCATCGTCGGAGTTCGGCGAGATCCCTCCTTCGGTCCGGTCGTGCTGGTCGGCGCTGGTGGCGTCCAGGCTGAGCTGCATCGCGACGTCCAGTTGGCCCTGGCGCCCGTGGACGAGGCGCGTGCGGCGGCGATGGTCCGCTCGCTCGCCTCGGCACCGCTCCTCGCCGGATGGCGCGGAAAGCCGGCGGTCGACGTGGACGCCGCGGCCCGCGTCGTGTCCGCACTCTCGCACCTGATCGCCGAGAACCCGGACGTCGTCGAGTGTGAGATCAATCCGCTGCGGGTCGATCCGCATGGCGCCGTCGCACTCGATGCGCTGGTCGTCGCCGCCGACTCCGCGCTCACCCAGCAGGACGCCCTTTCGCAGACAGGAGCCCATCGATGATCCCTCGGTCCACGGAGTTCGCCGGCACCGTCGCCCTCGTCACCGGAGGTGGCTCGGGCATCGGTCGCGGCATCGCGCTGCGCTACGCCGCGGGTGGTGGCGACGTGGTCGTGCTCGGCCGTCGGGTCGAACCCCTGGGGGAGACGGCCAGGCTCGCGGCCGAGTACGGCGTACGTACCGGGGTGGTCGCGTGCGACGTGCGGGATCCCGATGCGGTGACCGCAGCCGTCGACAGCGTGGTCGCGGACTACGGTCGCCTGGATGCGCTGGTGAACAACGCGGCCGGCAACTTCATCTGCGCGGCCGAGGACCTCTCGCCCGGCGGTTGGCGCGCGGTCGTCGACATCGTGCTGAACGGCACGTTCTACGCAACGCGTGCGGCCGGTCGGCACATGCTGGCGGAGGGCTCGGGCGCCATCGTCAACGTGATCGCCAGCTACGCGTGGCACGGTCACCCCGGCACGGTTCACAGTGCGGCTGCCAAGGGTGGCGTGCTGGCCATGACCCGCACCCTGGCCTCCGAGTGGGGCGGTCGCGGAGTCCGCATCAACTGCATCTCGCCCGGACCGACGGAGACCGAGGGCGCCGGCGCTGCTCTGTGGCCCACGGATGAGGACCGCGCTCGGGTGCTGGCGAGCGTGCCGGCGGGTCGTTTCACGAACCCGAGCGAGGTCGCCGAATCGGCGGCGTTCCTGCTCGATCCGCGTCGCGCGGGCTACATCAATGGCGATGTGCTGAGCGTCGATGGCGGTCAATGGCTCGGCAAGGTGGTCTACGCCGACTCCAGCGCGGGAGAGTGAGTAGATGGACATCCAGACGATGACCGGCGGCGAGGCTCTCGTCGATGCGCTGGTCGCTCACGGCGTCGACCTCGTGTTCGGGATCCCGGGCACCCACAACCTCGAGATCTACCGGCACCTCGCCGAGCGCGGCGTACGCCACGTCGGAACCCGGCACGAGCAGGGCGCCGGCTACGCCGCGGACGGCTACGCCCGTACCAGCGGCAAGGTCGGCGTCGCGGTGGTCACCACCGGACCGGCGCTGATGAATGCGGCCGCCGCTCTCGGGCAGGCGTATTCGGACTCGGTGCCGATCCTGGTCATCTCGCCCGGCATGCCGCTGCGACACCCAGCGCTGGGCAATGGACTCCTCCATGAGGGCAAGTCACAGACGGCCGTCATGAACGCCCTGGCCGCCGCGAGTCTGCGCGCGACGAGCGTGGCCGAGATCCCCGTGCTGGTGGCGCAGGCCTTCGCGATCATGACCGCGGGCCGCCCGCGGCCGGTCCATCTCGAGGTTCCGCTCGATGTGCTCCTGGAGTCGGACGTGGCCCCGCGGGTTCGTCCGTTGAGGACCGCGCGGCCCGCGCCGGTCATCGCGGAGATCGAGGCCGTGGTGGCGCGTATCGAGGCGGCCGAGCGGATCTGCATCCTCGCCGGAGGCGGCGCGCGAAGCGCCTCGGATCAGGTCCGGGCACTCGCCGAGCGCCTGCACGCCCCCGTCGTCACCACGACCAATGGCAAGGGTGTTCTGCCCGAGGACCA
>JBQCDC010000309.1:0-27190 GCA_051961575.1 Marmoricola sp. | reverse complement strand
GCCGCGATGCACTACCTCGCCCGCATGATCGAGGCGGGGGAGGATCCTCGCTTCATCGCGCGCCGACTGATCATCTCCGCCAGCGAGGACATCGGCCTCGCGGACCCGACGGCCCTACCCGTGGCGGTCGCGGCGGCTCAGGCCGTGCAGTTGATCGGGATGCCCGAGGCTCGGATCAACCTTGCTCAGGCCACCCTGGCGCTCGCCCTCGCGCCGAAGTCCAACGCGACGATCGTGGCCATCGACGCGGCCATCGCCGATGTCCGCGCGGGGAAGATCGGCACCGTGCCGGCGCACCTGCGCGACGCCCACTACCCCGGAGCGAAGACCTTGGGTCACGGCGCCGGGTACCGCTATCCGCATGACGAGGAGTTCGGTATCGCCGAGCAGCAGTATGCCCCCGACGAGCTCGTCGGGACCTCGTACTTCCGGCCAAAGGCGCTGGGCGCCGAGGCGGGACTGCGCGAGCGCTGGGAACGCGTCCGTCAGTTGATCCGAGGCAGGTAGGGTCGGACACCATGGAATCGGTCACGGTCTGGGTTGCGAGCGTGGCCGCCGTGCTCTCCATCATCGTGACGCTCGCGGTGGCCCTTGGGTGGCGCGCCTCGACGCGCCGGACCGCCGCGCAGATCGCCGAGCTGAGGGAGGCGCTGGCGGTCGTGACCAGCGCGCCCACGCAGGTGGCGCCGCACGATCCTGTGGTCGCGGAATTCCTCATCACTGACATCGGCACGGAGGCGCCCGAGATCCCGGACGAGGTCTCCTCACGCTTGGTGCTCTCCGCCACCGTGGGAGAGCCTCTGGTGAGGCTCGCAGCCTTCGCGTACGGCGTGCGTAAGGCACTCACTCCAGAGAACCGCAACCGGATCCGTTTCGAGATGCGTCGTGAGATCCGCCGAGCACGCAAGGCCCGACGGGCCGCGGGTCGTGCCGCGGCCGCTGAGGCCCGTGCGCAGGCGGTGCGCTCGTGAGAAGAGGTTTCTGGTTCGCCGCCGGCGCCGGCGCCGGGATCTACGTCTCGTTCCGAGCCCGCCGCGTCGCTGAGGCCTTCACCTCCGACGGCATCAGCGATCGGATCGCTGCGCTGCAGCTAGGTGGCCGGCTGCTCCGTGAGGACATCGCGACCGGTGCTGCGCACAAGGAGACGGAGCTCCGGGAGCGGATCGCGGAGTCCCAAAGTTTCGTGACGGCTCTTCGAGCCTCCTCAACCTCCGAGGCGCCGGCGCTCCCGGCTGCCGAACAGCCTCAAGAGAAGGAACTCAACTAATGGATACCGCCGAAGTTCGACGCAGATTCCTTGCGCACTTCGAGGCAGGTGAGGGCGTCGGCGCCCACACCGTGGTGCCCTCGGCATCGCTCCTGCTCGACGACCCGAACCTCCTCTTCGTGAACGCGGGCATGGTCCAGTTCAAGCCCTACTTCCTGGGTCAGGCGACCCCGCCCTACACGCGCGCGACGAGCATCCAGAAGTGCATTCGCACGCCCGACATCGAAGAGGTCGGCAAGACCACGCGTCACGGCACGTTCTTCGAGATGTGCGGGAACTTCTCGTTCGGCGACTACTTCAAGGAAGGCGCCATCACGTTGGCCTGGGGCCTGGTCACCAAGTCGCAGGCCGATGGTGGCTTCGGCTTCGACGAGTCCGTCCTCTACCCGTCGGTGCTCGACGGGGACGACGAGGCGGTGGACCTGTGGCGCCGCATCACCGGGCTTCCGGACGATCGGATCGTCCGGCTGCCTCCCAAGGAGAACGACTGGTCGATGGGCATCCCCGGTCCGGGTGGGCCGTGCTCGGAGATCCTGATCGACCGCGGGCCGGCCTTCGGCGCCGATCGCGACTGGGACGCGGGCGACCGCTACCTCGAGTTCTGGAACCTCGTCTTCATGCAGGACGAGCTCTCCGCGGTCCGCAGCAAGTCGGACTTCGACATCGTCGGTCAGCTGCCGAAGAAGAACATCGACACCGGCATGGGTCTCGAGCGCGTTGCCTATCTGCTGCAGGGCAAGGACAACATGTACGAGATCGACGTGGTCTTCCCGGTGATCGCGAAGGCCATGGAGCTCACCGGCAAGACCTACGGCAAGACCTACGAGGACGACGTCCGCTTCCGGGTCGTCGCCGACCACGTCCGCTCGTCGATGATGCTCATCAATGACGGCGTCACCCCCGGAAACGAGGGTCGCGGGTATGTGCTGCGCCGGCTCCTTCGTCGAGCGATCCGCAACGTGCGACTGCTGGGTTACGAGGACCCCGCACTGCCCGAGCTGATGCCGATCTCGCGCGACAAGATGGGCGAGACCTACACCGAGCTGCACACCGAGTGGGACCGGATCTCGCGCGTCGCGTTCGCTGAGGAGGAGGCGTTCCGCAAGACGCTTGCGGCCGGCTCGCAGATCTTCGATCTGGCCGCAACCGACGTGAAGGCCACTGGAGCCACCACCTTCCCCGGCGAGAAGGCGTTCGCGCTGCACGACACCTACGGGTTCCCGATCGACCTGACCCTGGAGATGGCCGCGGAGGCCGGTCTGAGCGTCGACGAGGAAGGCTTCCGCTCGCTCATGTCCGAGCAGCGCGAACGCGCCAAGGCAGACGCGAAGGCGAAGAAGGGCCAGCACGCTGACCTTTCCGTCTATCGCGCCATCCTCGATGAGAACGGCCCGACGAACTGGCTGGCCTACGAGACGCTGAGCACGGAGTCCTCGCCGATCGCTCTCCTCAGCGGCGGATCGCGGGTGGCCGCGCTGGCCAACGGCGAGGTCGGCGAGCTCGTGCTCGACCGGACGCCCTTCTACGCGGAGTCCGGTGGTCAGATCGCTGACGCCGGCACGATCGAGTTCGACGGCGGCCGCCTCGAGGTCCTCGACGTCCAGCGTCCGGTCAAGGGTCTGGTCGTACACCAGGTGCGCGTGGTCGACGGTGAGTACGCGGTGTCGCCAGGCTCAACCTCCGTAGTCCACGCACAGGTCGACCCGCAGTGGCGCCTGGGGGCCCGGCAGGCGCACTCGGGCACTCACGTCGTGCACGCTGCGCTACGCGAGGTTCTGGGCCCCACCGCCCTGCAGTCCGGCTCCTACAACCGACCGGGGTACCTGCGCCTCGACTTCGGTTGGACCAAGGGCTTGAGCCCGGCCCAACTGCGCGACCTCGAGGACGTCGCGAACGGTGCGCTGCGCGCCGACCTGCCGGTGTCGTGGCAGTACATGCCGCTCTCGCAGGCCAAGGACTGGGGAGCGATCGCGCTGTTCGGCGAGACCTACGACGACACGAACGTTCGTGTCGTCGAGATCGGTGGGCCCTGGAGCCGCGAGCTCTGCGGTGGAACGCACGTCGACCACTCCAGCCAGATCGGCACGATCGTGGTGACCAGCGAGTCCTCGGTCGGATCGGGCAACCGGCGCATCGAAGCGCTCACGGGCGTCGAGGGCTTCCGGTACCTGGCTCGCGAGCGCGACCTCGTGGGCCAACTGACGGACATCCTCAAGACCCAGCCGGACGAGCTTGCCGGCCGCGTGGGTGACCTCGTCGAGCGTCTTCGTGTCGCCGAGAAGGAGCTCGAGAAGATCCGTGCGCAGCAGGTTCTCGCGGCGGCCGGCGAGATCGCGTCCGCAGCACGCGACCTGGCGGGTGTGAGCTTCGCCGCGCACATCGCCGCGGGAGCAAACGCCGGTGACACCCGGACACTGGCCATGGACGTTCGCGGACGTCTCGGCAATGACCGCCCCGCAGTCGTTGCGATCGTCGGCACCGCGGATGACAAGGCTGCGCTGGTGGTGGCGGTCAACGACGCCGGCCGCGCCGCGGGCCTCTCCGCCAACGCGTTCGTGCGCGCCGGCTCGGAGGTGCTGGGCGGCAAGGGTGGCGGCAAGGATGACCTCGCGCAGGGCGGCGGCACCGAGCCGGGCAAGGCCGCCGAGGCCCTGGCCGCCATCGAGCGTGCGGTCGCAGGCGCGTAGTCACCGATGGACGGAGAGCTGGAGCGGGGTGTTCGCCTGGGTATCGACCCGGGCGACGCCCGCATCGGGGTGGCTAGCAGCGACCCGTCCGGCTTTCTCGCTACGCCCCTAGAGACGGTTCCTCGCGGCGAGGGTGACCTCGAGCGGCTCCGAGATCTGGTCGCCGAGCACGAGGCGATCAGGGTCTATGTAGGTCTGCCACGCTCGCTGTCGGGCAGCGAGGGACCGGCCGCCCAACGTGTGCGTGTGTTCGCACAGGAGCTCGCGGACCTCATCGGTCCGATCCCCGTGCATCTACAGGATGAGCGACTGACCACGGTGTCCGCGGAGGCGATGCTTCGCGAGCGCGGCCGCAAGGGTCAGAAGCGGCGTGCGGTTGTCGACCAGGCGGCCGCGGTCCTGATCCTGCAGTCTGCTCTCGATCGTGAGCGAGCCACCGGTGTGGTGCCTGGCGAACGTGTCGAACTTACGGAAAGGAACTAGCCGTGTCTCACTCGATGGGGTCCGACTACCCACCGTCCCGGGGGCGGGGCATCGTGATCGCGGTGATCGCGCTCATCGTCCTGGGTGTCGTCGCCGGATTGGGCCTGAAGGCGATCGGTGTCTTCGACAGCGCCGCGGACTACCCCGGGCCGGGCTACGGCAGCGTGCTCGTGCAGGTACACAAGGGCGACACGGCAACCGCGATCGGGCACACCCTCGCGAAGGCGGACGTGGTCGAGAGCTCGCAGGCGTTCGTCAACGCGGCCAAGGCGAACTCGGCATCGGCCGGCATCCAGGTCTGCTACTACCGGCTGAAGTACAAGATGAAGGCATCGGCTGCGCTGGCGCTCCTCATCAATCCGGCGAACTGCGTGCAGTCGCGGGTGACGGTGATCGAGGGCGAGCGCGTCGCTGACATCGTCGCCGACGTCGCGTCCAAGACGAGCATCAAGGCGGCCGCCCTGCGTGCCGCGCTGGCGCGTCCCTCCTCGATCGGTCTGCCCGCCGCGGCGAACGGGAACCCCGAGGGCTACCTCTTCCCGGCGACGTACCCGGTGACGCCTGGGGAAACCGCGACGCAGTTGTTGAGCGAGATGGTCGCGCGTGCGAACTCGGAGTTCCAGCAGCTCAACGTCGACTCGGGCGCGAGCGCGCTGAACCTGACCCCGGAGCAGGTCATCACGGTGGCGAGCATCCTGCAGTGGGAGGCCAAGATCCCCAGCGACTTCCCGAAGGTCGCTCGGACCATCTACAACCGCCTGGCGGCGGGCATGCCGCTGCAGTCTGACGCGACCGTTGCGTTCGCCAACGGTGTGAGCGGTCGACTCTCGACGACGAACGCCGAGCGCGCGAACCCGTCGCGCTACAACACCTACGTGCACAAGGGGCTTCCGCCCGGTCCGATCGGGTCTCCGGGTGAGGTGGCGATCAAGGCCGCGCTGCATCCCGCCCAGGGGCCGTGGCTCTATTGGGTCGTGGTGAACCCGAACACCGGCGAGACTGTGTTCTCGACGACGTACGCCGAGCACCAGGCCGCTGTTGCGCAGTGGCAGGCGTACTGTGCCGCACACACCTGCTGAGACCGGGGAGAGGAGAGCGAGCATGCGCTGTGCCGTTCTCGGATCGCCGATTCGGCACTCCCTCTCGCCGGTGCTCCATCGGTCGGCCTATGCCGAACTGGGGCTGGACTGGACCTATGACGCCGTCGAGGTGCGCGAGGCGGAGCTCAGGGCGTTCTTGGACGGCGTCGACGACGGTTGGCGAGGGCTGTCGCTCACCATGCCTCTCAAGCGCACCGTCATCGACCTTCTCGACGTCCGTGACCCCTTGGTGGAGGCGACGGGCGTCGCCAACACGGTGGTGTTCGATGCCCGCCGCCGACTGGGCTACAACACGGACATCCCGGGCTCGGTCAACGCGATCCGGGAGCGCGCGTCGGTCTCGATGAGCAGTGCGGTCATCCTAGGTGGGGGCGCGACGGCCGCGTCGCTCGGCTGGGCGCTCGCCGACCTCGGCTGCGGAGAATTGCGACTTTTCGTGCGCAACGCGGCGACGGTCGCCGAGACTGTCGAGGTGATCAAGCAGCATCCGCTCGCACCGCGCGTCGAGCTGGGGACTTTCGCCGACCTCGGTGATGTCCGCAGTATGGATCTGATCGCGTCGACGATTCCCGTCGAGGCGCAAAGTCCTGAGCTGACCCGGTCACTGACGCACAGCGGCGCCGGGGCGGTCTTCGACGTCATCTACGACCCGTGGCCGACACCGCTCGCGATGTGGGCCTCAGCCGACGGGCGCGCCTTGGTCAACGGTCTTGACCTGCTCTGCCACCAGGCGGCCCTTCAGGTCGAGCTGATGACGGGTCAGGGGCCGTCGGTGGCGCTGATGCGTGAGGCCGGCCTGGCCGCGCTGGTTGCGAGGCAGCGGGAAGCGCAGTGACCGCCCTGGCGGCTGTCGTCCTTGCCTGTGCCGGGGCGCTGGCAGGCGTGCTCGGTCCGAGGGTCATCGGCCGTCTCCCCGAGCCGAAGGCTCCCGCTGATGACAAGCCCCTGTACCGCGACATCGCTTCGACGCCACGGTTGGCGTCCTGGCTCGCTGCGGCCGGTCTGGCGGTCGGCGCCATCGCCGGTGTCGGCATCGGCTGGAATCCCTCACTCTGGCCGTGGTTGTACGTCATCCCGCTCGGCGTGGTGCTCTCCTACATCGACCTGCGGACCCGTCTGCTTCCGAGCCGCCTCATCGTCCCGTCGTATGCGGTGGTGGTGGCGCTGGTCGGGATCGCCGCCGCGGTCGACGGTCGCACCGACCTGCTCGTGCGCGCAGGCATCGGTTGGCTCATCGTGGGTGGGCTCTATTTCATCCCGTGGCTGATCTTCCCGCAGGGCGTCGGCTACGGAGACGTCCGGTTCTCCGGGATCCTCGGGCTGGCCCTCGGATGCGCCGGCTGGCAGGCGATGGTGCTCGGCGCCTGGCTCGGATTCTTTCTCGGCGGCGTGAGCGGTCTGTTCCTACGACCCTTCACCGGTCTGAAGATGAACGCGCACGGCCCGGCCATGGTGGTCGGGGCCGTGTTGGGTCTGGCGCTCGGCGTGCCGTTGGCGCACGCGTTGCAGCGCTAGGCCTTGCGCAGCACGCAGTCCGCGAGAGCGGGCCGCTCCGGGTCGCCGACGCTTGCGCTGATGGCGATGTCCTGGCCCAGGTCCCAGGCGCGGACCGTGATGGTCTCACCGGGGAAGACGACGCCCGCGAAGCGCGCGCCGAACGAGCCGACGGCGGTCGCGTCTCCGTCGAGAAGCGCCTCAGTGACCTCACGCAGCACGATGCCGTAGGTGCACAGGCCATGCAGGATCGGGGCCGGGAACCCCGCGTCCTTGGCAAAGTCGGGATCAGCGTGCAGCGGGTTACGGTCGCCGCACAGCCGGTAGAGCAGGGCCTGGGTCGGGCTCACCGGGAACTCGCGAGTCGCGTCGGGTGCACGATCGGGAATCTCCACCGACGTGGAGTCACCGCGCGATCCGCCGAAGCCACCCTCGCCGCGCACGAAGATCGAGGACTTCACGCGCCACAGGTCACGACCGTCGTCCGCGCGTGCGACGCCCTCCTGCCAGATGACCGCCGCCTTGCCCTTGTCCCAGACGTCGGTGATCTGGGTGCTGAGCGTCGCGGTGCCCTCTGTGGGGATCGCCCCGCGAACGCTGACCTCCTGTGATCCGTGGACCACCTGGCTCAGGTTGATGTCACAACCCGGCAGGTCGAGGGGTGGCGGGTCGGTCTCGTGGAACGTGGGTGCCACCACGCCGAAGCTCGGGAAGACCTGGAGCCCGGCGGTCTCCAGCGTGTGCCGCAACTGGTTGCCACCGATGGCGAGCTGGTAGAGGAGCACGTCGGATGATGTCCAGGAGAACGTGCGGTCCGGCAGCTGCGCGCCGATCGCGACGTCAGGATTGATAGGCACGCGAGGTCACCCTTCGTTGGCGATGTCGAGAGCGGCGAGGTAACCGAACACGAGAGCGGGCCCGATCGTGCCACCCGGACCCGGGTAGGTGTTGCCCATGACCGCCGAGGACGCGTTGCCGGCTGCATAGAGGCCCGGAAGCACAGAGCCGTCGGTCGTCAGCACCCGGCCGCGCTCGTCGGTCAGGAGCCCGCCCTTGGTGCCGAGGTCGCCGGGCACGATCTTGACCGCGTAGAAGGGCGCCTGATCGATACTGTGCAGCGACGGGTTCGGCTTGACCGTGGGGTCGGAGTAGTACTTGTCGTAGGCGCTCTCGCCACGATGGAAGTCCTCGTCGACACCTGATCGGGCGAAGCCGTTGAACCGCTCCAGCGTGGCCGCCAGGGCCTCGGCCGGCACGTCGATCTGTCGAGCGAGGTCCTCGAGCGTCGAGGCCTTCACCACGGTTCCGTGCTTGTACCAGCGGCCCGGGAAGGGTTGGCGCGGCGAGAGGCCGGCGAACAGGTAGCGGTTGCGGTACCGCTGGTCGATGATCATCCAGGCAGGCACGTGCGATACGCCGGTGGCCTCGCCCTCGTAGATGGCATGGGTGGCCTCGACGTAGGGGAGTGCCTCGTTCATGAAGCGCTTGCCGGCCGAGTTCACGATGATCGAGCCCGGCAGGTTGCGCTCGGCCAAGCAGAACCACGGTCCGCGCGGAAGGGGGATCGTGGGGCCCCACCAGGCGTCGTCGAGCAGGTCGGTGGCGGCGCCCGCGTGAATGCCGGCCTCAAGCGCAGCGCCGGTGTTGGAGACCGCTCCCGTGCTCCAGTTCTCGTCGGTCGGCTGCGGGAGGAACTTCTCGCGGAGCGTCTGGCTGTGCTCGAAGCCGCCACTGCCGAGGATCACGCCGCGTCGAGCGTGGATCGTGCGCCGCTGCCCCTCGTGCTCGACCACCACGCCGCTGACGCGGCCGTCGGTGACCTCAAGGTCGGCGAGCGGCGTCTCGTAGAAGACTGGGACCCCTAGGTCCATCAAGGCCTTGCGGAGGCCGATGACGATCGCGTTGCCCATCGCGTACATCTTGCGACCGAGCATGATGTTGATCAGGCGGGCGAGCATCACCTTGATCATGGTGATCGGGCCGCGGAGAGTGCGCATGCCCAGGCTCAGCTTGCGGAAGTCGGCCTGCGTGACGATCTGATTGGCCGGTGCCTTCGTGTAGGGCGGGTGCAGGCGGTCGAGCTCGGGCCCGAGAAAGCGCGCGTCGAGCGGGATCGGCTCCACGCTGCGGCCGCGCGGCCTCCCGCCGGGCTGTTCGGGGAGGTAGTCGGCGTACTCCGGCACCCAGGTGAAGCGGGTGGGGCTGTGCTCCTTGAGGAAGTCCATCACCTCGGGGCCACGATCGAGGTAGGTGTCGCGGCGAACCTTGTCCACCTTGTCGCCCACGATCGAGTCCAGGTAGGTCTTGGCGGCCTCCTGGTCGTCGGGGTCGACCTGGCCCGCTTCCTTGAGGGCGTAGTTGCCAGGAATCCAGACGCCACCGCCCGAGCGTGCGGTCGATCCGCCGAAGTACGCGCTCTTCTCGATGAGCACCACGTCAAGGCCCTGAGCCGCCGCTGTGACGGCCGCGGACATCCCGGCACCGCCGGCTCCTACGACGATGACGTCGTAGGTGTCCTTGAGGTCATTCTGAGGGGCGCTCATGGCGCAAAACTGTAACAGGTTCTAGTATTGAAGGTGTGACGAGTCCCCAGCAGATCGCGGCCGCAGTCGACCGGCTCAGCGAGGCCCAGAACACGCGTGTTCCCTGTGCTGCTGTGCGTGATCTGATCGGTACAGACGATCTTGCCGCGGCCTATGCGGTCCAGCAAGGGCTCGTCCAAGCACGGATCGCGGGCGGTGCGCAGGTGGTGGGTCGCAAGATCGGCGCTACGTCGGAGGCCGTGCAGAAGCAGCTCGGCGTCGATCAGCCGGACTTCGGCTACCTGCTCGACGTCATGGATGTGAGCAAGGACGATCCGATCTCGATGCGCACGCTGGTGCAGCCCAGGGTTGAGGCGGAAGTCGCCTTCCGATTGGCCAAGGACATCGCGCCGGCGACCGAGGCGGAGATCACGATCGAGCTGGTCCGGGAGGCGGTCGAATCCGCGTTCCCCTCACTGGAGATCGTGGATTCGCGCATCGAGAACTGGAACATCACGTTCACCGACACCGTCGCCGACAACGCCTCCAGTGGCCTCTTCGTGATCGGCGCCGACGCGAAGTCGCTGTCCGAGGTCGAACCACGCGACGTGGTGATGGAGTTGCGCATCAACGGTGAGGTGCGATCGAGCGGCACCGGCGCTGCCTGCCTGGGCGATCCGCTTGAGGCGCTGCGTTGGCTCGCCGTGCAGGCGTGGCGCTTCGGCAACCCCCTGCGGGCCGGGCATCTGATCCTTTCCGGCGCATTGGGACCGTTCGTGCCTTTCGCGTCCGGCGATCGAGTGGAAGCATCGATAAGCGGGTTCGACACGCTGAGTGTCGAGTTCGGCGAGTAAGCAGAGTTAGGAAGCACACGTGGCTGGAAAACTGTCCGCAGCGATCGTCGGGCCCGGCAACATCGGCACCGATCTGATGTACAAGCTGCTCCGCTCCGAGGTGATCGAGCCTCGCTGGATGATCGGTGTCGACCCGGACTCGCCCGGTCTCGCTCGCGCCGAGAAGCACGGTCTGGTCGCCTCGGCCGAGGGCGTCGACTGGCTGCTGAAGCAGGACGAGCTACCGGACCTGATCTTCGAGGCGACCAGCGCCTACGTGCACCGGGCCTACGCGCCTCGCTACGAGGAAGCCGGTATCCGGGCCATCGACCTGACGCCCGCCGCCGTGGGTCCGGCCGTCATTCCCGCCGTGAACGGCGACGAGCACGCCGACGCCGTGAACGTCAACATGATCACCTGCGGTGGCCAGGCCACCATCCCGATGGTCGCCGCAGTGTCGCGCGCCACCCCGGTCTCCTACGCCGAGATCGTCGCCTCCGTCGCCTCGGTGTCCGCCGGTCCCGGCACCCGCCAGAACATCGACGAGTTCACGCGGACGACCGCGCGCGGTGTCGAGGTGGTCGGGGGAGCCACCACCGGCAAGGCGATCATCATCCTGAACCCTGCCGAGCCGCCGATGATCATGCGCGACACCATCTTCTGCGCGGTCGACGCCGACGCCGACCGCGATCCGATCAGCGACTCGGTGCACGCGATGGTCAGGGCGGTGCAGGACTACGTCCCCGGCTATCGGTTGCTGCAGGAGCCGCAGTTCGACGACCCGTCGCCGGCTACTCGCAACATGACGAAGGTCAGCATCTTCATCGAAGTGGAGGGCGCCGGCGACTTCCTGCCGCCGTACTCCGGGAACCTCGACATCATGACCGCTGCGGCGACCCGTGCCGGCGAAGGCATGGCCCGCCACCTTCTGGAAGGAGCTCAGGTATGAGCATCTCTGGAGCCCCCGAGCTGAACCAGCTGTCCCGCACCTGGCGCGACACCGACCCGACGTCGGACCTGGACATCCGTTTGACGGACACCTGCTTGCGTGATGGCTCGCACCACAAGCGGCACCAGTTCACCGCGGACGAGGTCCGGTCGATCATCGGTGCGCTCGACGAAGCCGGCGTGCCGGTTCTCGAGGTCACTCACGGTGACGGCCTCGGAGGGTCGAGCTTCAACTACGGCTTCTCGCACACGCCGGAGCAGGAGCTCATCAAGATCGCGGCCGAGACGGCGAAGAACGCCAAGATCGCCTTCCTCATGCTCCCGGGCGTCGGCACCAAGGACGACATCCGGCAGGCACAGGGCAACGGTGGCTCGATCTGCCGCATCGCGACGCACTGCACCGAGGCGGATGTCTCCGAGCAGCACTTCAAGCTCGCCCGAGAGCTCGGCCTGGAGACCGTCGGCTTCCTGATGATGAGCCACACCCAGCCGCCCGAGGTTCTCGCCAAGCAGGCACGGATCATGGTCGACTCAGGCTGCCAGTGCGTCTACGTGGTCGACTCGGCGGGTGCGCTGATCCTCGAGGGTGTTTCCGACCGCGTGTCCGCGCTGGTCGCCGAGATCGGTCGCGAGGCGACGGTCGGCTTCCACGGGCACGAGAATCTCGACCTCGGTGCGGGCAATACCGTGATGGCGGTTCGAGCAGGCGCGACTCAGATCGATGGATCCGTACGTCGCTTCGGTGCTGGCGCAGGCAACACGCCGCTCGATGCGTTCGTCGGCATCTGCGACAAGCTCGGGTGGAAGACCGGAGTCGACTTCCTCAAGATCATCAATGCCTCAGAGGACGTCGTGCGTCCGGCGATGCCCGAGGAGTGCCGTCTCGACCGGATGACGATGATGATGGGCTACGCCGGCGTCTACTCGAGCTTCCTCAAGCACGCGGGCAACGCGGCTGAGCGCTACGGAGTCTCAGGCGCGGAGATCCTGGCCGAGGCCGGTCGGCGCAAGCTGATCGGCGGCCAGGAGGACCAGCTCATCGACATCGCGCTGCAGTTGAAGAACCGCTAGGCGGCTTGAGGGGCGGCGACGCGTCGGCCCTTCTTGAGGTACGCCAGGGGGCCGACGGGTTGTACGGCGAACGCGGCAACCCAGAGGACCTTGGGCCCGCGGACGCGCGTCTTCGGGCGACGAACGAGATCGATCAGGGCGACGGCGGTGATGACGGCTTCGGCCGCACCGGCAGCCATGATCGCCTTCTGCTGGGTGGGGGACAGGTCGGACCAGGACTTCTTGGTTGCCATGCTCACGACGGTAGCCGACGCAACAACTCGTCGAACTTGGCCTCGAGTGCGTCGAAGCGTTGGTCGACTGCGTTGAAGCGTTGGTCGACCGCGTCGAAGCGACGGTCGATCTCGTCGAATCGGCGGTCGTGAGCGTCTAGTCGGCGGTCGAGCTTGTCGAAGCGGCGATCGTGTGCATCGAGACGCTTCTCGATTCTGTCGAACCGCTGCTCGTGCCGATGCACGGTCTTCTGGATATCCTCGACCATCCCGTAGAGCTCGACAATGTCGTTGCCCTGTTGGCTGATGCGTCGCTCGACCTGCTCTGGTGTGCCCAAGTTGCCCCCTCGATTGGTGTCTTTCGAACCTACGCGATGCGACGGTCGATCACCATACAAAGATGGGGAGGTTGTGGAGAACTCACCTGTGTGCGACGAGAACATGCGCGCCCAGCTCGTCGTCGTGGACGACGCGGGTCTTCCAGCCCAGCGACTCGGCGATCGCGGCGAGCGGTTCGGCCTGGACCGATGACGTCTCCGTGAGGAGCGACCCTTCGGGCGCGAGCCAGAGGTGCGCCTCCGCAAGAACCCGTCGCTGGAGGTCCATGCCGTCCTGCCCGCCGTCGACGGTCGCTCGAGGCTCGTAGTCACGCGACTCGCGCGGCATGTCCGTCACCGCGTCGCTAGGGACGTACGGGGTGTTCGCGAGAAGCGTGTCGATCCGCCCGCGATAGGTGTCGGGCAGCGCGTTGAACAGGTCACCGACGAACACGTCTCGCACGCCGTTCTGCAGGGCGTACTCGACGGCGACGGGCGAGATGTCTGCCGCCACGACCCGGCCACCCGCGCGGTTGCGAACGGCGATACCGAGCGCGCCGCACCCGCAGCAGAGGTCGAGGATCGTTCCCGCTCCCCAAGGGTTGATCCGAGCGGCCTCCTCGACGAGCAAGGTCGAGCGCTGTCGCGGGATGAAGACGCCGGGTCCGAGGAAGTAGCCCCGACCGCAGAACTCGACCCACCCGATGAGGTGCTCCAGCGGCTCGCCGGCGATGCGGCGCCCCACGAGTTCCTCGAGGTGGTCATCGCTGGTCGCGAACTCACAGAGCAGCCGAGCCTCGTCCTCGGCGAACACGCAGCCCGCGTCGCGCAGGCGTAGCAGGACGCTAGTCGCCAAGGGAGGCTCGCCAGCTGCGCTCGAAGGGCAGTCGCCACGCGTTCGGCGAGATGAGCTGGTGGATGGCGTTCGGGCCCCAGCTGCCACGCGCATAGCTGCGCACCGGCGGAGGCTCGGCGAGAAGAGGTCGGGACAGATCCCAAAGCTGTTCGATGCCCTCGGCGGAGTTGAACAGCGTGCGGTTACCGCGCATGGCATCCAGGATCAGACGCTCGTAGGCCTCGAGGGCGAAGCGCGAGTCCTGCGTGTCATGAGTAGCGAACTGCATGGAGAGCTTCTCCAGCTTCATCCCCGGTCCGGGTTTCTTGCCGTAGAAGGAGAGAGACAATCGGGACTGGTCCGCGAGGTCGAACGTCAGGTGGTCCGGACCCTGCGTCCCGACGCCCGATCCCGGCGGGAACATCGAGCGCGGTGGCTCCTTGAACGCGATCGAGATGATGCGCGCCCCCTCGGCCATGCACTTCCCGGTGCGCAGGTAGAAGGGCACGCCGGCCCAGCGCCAGTTGTCGACCTCGACCTTGAGCGCCACGAAGGTCTCCACGTCGGAGTCGTCGGCGACCTCCGGCAGCCCTCGATATCCGGCGTACTGACCACGGACCACGTGGCGTGGCTCGATCGGCTGCATCGAGCGGAACACCTTGAGCTTCTCCAGCCCGATCGGCTCGGGTGCGAGCGAGGTCGGCGGCTCCATGGCGACGAAGGCGAGGATCTGGAAGAGGTGGGTGACCACCATGTCCTTGAAGGCGCCGGTGCCCTCATAGAACTTCGCGCGATCCGCGACATCGAGGGTCTCGGGCACGTCGATCTGGATGTGGTCGATGAACTGGCGGTTCCAGATGGGTTCGAAGAGCCCGTTCGCGAAGCGGAAGGCCAGGATGTTCTGCGCCGCCTCCTTGCCGAGGAAGTGGTCGATGCGGAAGATCTGGTCCTCGCCGAAGACCTCGTGGAGCTGGCGGTTGAGCTCGACGGCGGAGTCGTAGTCGACGCCGAAGGGCTTCTCCATGATGATCCGCGAGCGCTCGACGAGGTTCGCCTTCTCCAGCATGTGCACCACGTCGAGCGCCGCTTTGGGCGGCACGCTCAGGTAGTGCAGCCGCTCGATGCGCTCGGTGGGTACGCCGAGGGCTGTTTCGGCATCGGCCACCGCCTCGGCGAGGCCCTCGGCGCCCTGGCTCTGGGGAACGTAGGTCAGTAGGGCCGAGAAGTGCTCCCAACTGCTGCCGTCGAATGCGTCGCTGGCGAACTCCGTGCAGGATTTCTGCGCCGTTGCGACGAACGCGGCGGTGTCCAGGTCCTCGATCGACGTGCCCACGATCCGGCATTCGTTCAGCCGTCCGGCCTTGAAGAGGCGGTAGAGCCCGGGCAGGAGCTTGCGCCGGGCTAGATCGCCGGTCGCTCCCGCGAGAACCACCACGTGGGGGTTGGGTTGGGATGGCGCGTTCTTCTGAGGAGCCATATGGTCAGCCTAGTTCCCGCGCGGCCGGCGGTCATTGCACGCAAAGTAGAACGTGTTCTAGTATCGAGACATGACCACTGCCAAGGATGTTCTCGACGGCGTTCGCGACCTTCTTCCCACCTTCCGGGAGCGCGCCGATGAGGCCGAACGCCTCCGTCAGGTGCCCGAGGCCTCGGTGAAAGCGCTCGAGGAGACCGGGTTCTTCCGGATGCTCCAGCCGAAGCGCTACGGCGGCTTGGAGACCGACCCGGTCGACTTCTTCACCGCGGTTAAGGAGATCGCCTCGGCCGACGGCTCCACTGGCTGGATCTCGAGTGTTCTCGGCGTGCACCCGTGGCAGGTCGGACTGTTCGCCGACGAGGCGCAGGCGGCCGTGTGGGGGACCGACGAGAGCACCCGTCTGTCGTCCTCCTACGCGCCCACCGGCAAGGCGCAGGTCACCGATGGCGGCTACCTTCTCTCCGGCCGCTGGTCCTTCTCCTCAGGCTCGGCGCACGCCTCCTGGGTGCTCCTGGGCGGTCTGGTGTTCAACGCCGAGGGCAACGTGGTCGACTTCAAGACCTTCATGGTTCCGCGCGACAAGTACGAGATCGTCGACGTGTGGAACGTCGTGGGCCTGCGCGGCACCGGCTCGAACGACATCGTGGTCGAGGAGACCTTCATCCCCGAGGCGTTCACCCTGTCGATGGGGGAGACGGGCCAGTGCAAGGGGCCCGGCCAGGCGGTGAACACGAGCGAGCTCTACCAGCTCCCGTTCCACAGCCTTTTTACGACGACCATCACCACGCCGATCGTCGGCATGGCGGCCGGCGCCTACAACGAGCACGTCGAGATGCAGCAGAAGCGTGTTCGGGCGGCCTACCTCGGCGAGAAGGCGTCCTCGGACCCGTTCGCCGCTGTCCGCATCGCCAAGGCGTCCTCGGAGATCGACGCCGCCTGGGCGCTGCTGATCAACAACCTCCGCGAGGAGCAGGCGCACGTGGCCAAGGGCGAGAAGATCCCGCTCTCGCTGCGCCTGCGCGTTCGCCGCGACCAGGTGCTCGGAACGCAGCGTGCCATCGACGCCATCGACGCGCTCTTCGAGGCCTCCGGCGGCCGCGCGCTGGCCGAGGGTACCTACCTCCAGCGCGCCTGGCGTGACGCTCACGCAGGTCGGGTCCACGCGGCCAACGACCCCGAGCGCGCCCTGAAGCTCTTCGGTGACCTGGAGTTCGGCCACAAGATCGACCCGGGAATGTACTGATGTCCGTTGACGCAACCTTGACCCGGGAATCGGCGCACAAGAAGGTCAGCGTCAAGGGCATCGAGCTGTCGTACTACGAGGCCGGAACCGGCAGCGATCTGGGTGGCGGACTGCCGCTCGTGATGCTCCACGGCGGCGGGCCGGGCGTCTCGGCGTGGTCGAACTTCGGCGCAGCCCTGCCGTACTTCGCCGAGAACTTCCGGGTGATCGCGCCCGATCAGCCCGGGTTCGGCTGGTCGGACAAGCCTCCGGTGGAGGGCAACTACTACCGGTTCTCGGCGGACCACATCCTCGCGCTGCTGGACGAGCTGGGCATCGAGAAGGTGCATCTGCTGGGCAACAGCCTCGGTGGCGGTGTGGCGACACGCTTCGCGCTGACCTATCCCGAGCGGGTCGGGCGCCTGGTGCTGATGGGCCCTGGTGGTCTGAACCTCAACCTGTTCCACGCGGACCCCACGGAGGGCATCAACCGCCTGATGGGCTTCTCCGCCGAGCCGACGCGGGAAGCCCTGCGTGCGTTCGTCTCCACCATGGTGGTCAACCAGAAGCTGATCACCGACGAGCTGATCGAGGAGCGGTTCGCCGACGCCACCGCTCCCGGTGCTCGCGAGGCCATGGCCAGCATGGGCTGGTCCTTCTACAACCCGGAGACGGCCCAGGACGGGATGCTCTGGCGCGAGGCCTACCAGCTGCAGGCGCCGACGCTGCTCACCTGGGGCCGTGAAGACCGAGTCAACCCTCTCGACGGCGCCCTCGTGGCGCTGAAGACGATTCCACGGGCGCGACTCCACGTGTTCCCGAACTGCGGCCACTGGGCCCAGATCGAGGTCGCCGAGGAGTTCGCCGAGGTGGCTACCACCTTCCTCGCCCGGCATAAGGAGCGATCGGCATGATCGATATCAAGTCCCTCGGCTACATCCGGGTCTACTCGACCGACCTCGATCAATGGCGTCACTTCGCTGAGAAGGTGCTCGGTCTGGCGCCCGCGCGAGGACCGCACGCGGACCATCTCTACTACCGCATCGACCAGGTCTCGGCGCGCATCGTCGTCGAGCCCGGTGAACACGACGAGCTGGCCTGCAGCGGCTGGGAGCTCGCCGACCATGCGGCGCTCCAGGAGGCTCGCGAGCACCTTGCCAAGGCCGGCGTCGAGTTCGAGGAGGGCACCGCCGAGGAGATGGCTGATCGCCGCGTCCAGGAGCTGATCCGCTTCCGGGACCCGTGGGACAACGTGTTCGAGCTGTTCCACGGCATCACCTACGAGTCGCGCCCGGTCGTCACGCCCTATGCGGCGAGGTTCGTGACCGGAGACCAGGGTGCTGGTCACATCGTCATCCCGGTACTCGACGACGTGGAGGCGCTGCGGTTCTACACCGATGTCCTGGGCTTCCGCCTGCGTGACTCGATGAGCATGCCGGGTGAGTTCGTCGGCAAGGAGCCGGGTTCGAAGGTCTGGCTGCGCTTCCTCGGCGTGAACCCGCGCCACCACAGCCTGGCGTTCCTCCCGATGCCGAACCCGAGCAAGTGCGTGCACGTGATGCTGGAGGTCGACAAGCTCGACGACGTGGGCCGCGCCCTCGAGCGCGTCCGCAAGCACAAGGTGCCGCTGTCGGCGACCCTGGGGCGGCACATGAACGACGAGATGGTGTCGTTCTACGTGCGCTCCCCGGGCGGCTTCGACATCGAGTTCGGATGCGAGGGGTTGCAGGTCGATGACGCCCGATGGGTGGCGCGGGAGTCGACCGCAGTCTCGTACTGGGGCCACGACTTCGGTGGCGGGGCCTGAGACCGGGACAATGGCAAGCGTGACTTCGCCGAACATCCCCGAGGGCATGAGCTCTGACGCGGCCAGCAATTGGCCGAGCCGGACGCTCATCGAGTCCTACCTCGGCGACCTCGACTTCGAGCTGCGGCCAGGCGAAGACGTCATCCTGCCCAGCGACGCCCCGGAGGCGATGGCCGCCGCGCGGAAGTTCCGCGACGTCCTCGGTCGTTACGCCAGCGGCGTGACCGTGGTGACCACCATCAGTAACGGTGAGCCGATCGGGATGACCTGCCAGTCGTTCATGAGCGTCTCGTTGACGCCACCGCTGGTGATGTTCAGCCCGGCCAAGACGTCACGTGCCTGGCCGCGCATCCAGGCCTCGGGGAAGTTCGCCGTGAACTTCCTGGGCGAAGGCCAGCAGGAGCTGTCGAACACGATGGCGTCCCGAGGCACGGATAAGTTCGCCGGAATGGAGTGGAGCGGAGCGCCCGTGACGGGCTCACCGCTCTTCCCCGGAACAGTCGGATACGTGGACTGCACGATCGATCGCGTATACGAGGCCGGAGACCACTTCCTCGTTCTCGGCCTCGTCGAGGACCTACAGGTGCGGGACGAGTCGGACCCCCTGCTCTACTTCCAGGGCACGTACCGCGGGCTGTCCTAGATCGTTGGTCGAGTGGCGCCGCTAGGCGGTGTATCGAGACCCTTAGGCTGTGCCCATGCGTTCAGACGCAATGTGGCTGTCGGTAGCGCTAGGCGCCGACGCCCAGGTCGCTGCGGCCATCGCCGCCGATGAACCGTGCGACCCCTCCGCCGAGGACGACTGGCCCTCGGACGACGCCGGGGCTGGACGCGGAGACACGGCCGAGCGTCTGCTCCATCGCTTCATGGGGCTCTGCGAGAACCCGCGGACGAGCGAGCGCATGCTCAATCTGGTGAAGGGATCGCTCTCCCATGAGGGCAGCGGTCGTCGCTTCTACGTGGTCTTCAACTCGCTCGTGCTCAGCCCCGTGATGCGCCTCGGCGGTCTCAAGACCAGTGCGCTGCGCGGTGAACTGGTCGCGTCCCAGCTCGTGGGGCTGGCGATGATGCGCTATGTGATCAAGGTGGAGCCGATGTGCTCCGTGGACCGCGCCGTGGTCGTCGAGATGATGGCTCCGGCTGTGCGTGCCGCTCTGCGCGGGGAGTAGTTGTCCACAACTTCGGGTTTCGCGTTTTACAGCGATCCTCGGCGGGAATGCGTTGGGCATGACACGCTCCGTTCCTGCCCTGCTGGCCGAGGTCGAGACACTCCCCGAAGAGTGGGCGCTCGTCCTCCTCGATCGCGCCCTGGCTTCAGGGGAGTGCCGGCCCTCCGAACTGGTCGCGCACGCGCGGAACTTCCCGGAGCGGGTGCGGTGGTTGGTGGTGATCGCCGATGCTCACGCGATCACCACCACGCACAGCCTCTTGCGTCGCGCTTGGTACGCGGCCGATCTGCCCACACCTGTCGTGGGACGCCGCCTGCTCACTCCGCAGGGTGTGGTCAGAACGATCTGTGCGACCGAATATCACCGCTTCGCCGTCAGCACCGACGCCGCCGAGGACGCAGTCACGTGGTTGGCCCGGGTCGGGTGGCGTGTGCTGGTGCTGAACGAGGAGAAGGTGCACGACGCGTCGACATCGGCGCTGAGCAAGCATCTGCGCGCGGAGCACCTCGAGCACCTCGCCACCGTCGGGCTCGGAGGACACCGCCCCCGAGCCCAGGCAGATCGGCTCGTGCCTAGGCGAGCGCGGCGATCGCGTCGTTGATAGCCAGGGTGCGCTTGGCTGACTCGACGTGCAGGTTCTCCACCATCTTGCCGTTGTAGGTGACGACACCGCCGGTCGAGGACTCGAACGCCTCGATCAGACCGCGCGCATCTTCGACCGCCTGCGCCGAAGGCGCGAATCCCTCGTTGGCGCCTTCGACCTGGCTCGGGTGGATCAACGTCTTGCCGTCGAAGCCCATCTGGCGACCCTGCTCGACCTCTGCAAGGAAACCGTCCATGTTCTTCACATCGTTGTAGACGCCGTCGATGATGACGATCCCGGCGGCACGAGCCGCGAGCAGTGCGAGACCCAGGCCGGTGATCACCGGCTGACGTCCGGGTACGTGCTCCGCGTACAGCTCCTTCACGAGGTCGTTGGTGCCCAACACGAATCCGGTGAGGCGAGGCGAGGCAGTGGCGATCGCCAGGGCGTTGAACATGGCGATCGGGGTTTCGACCATGGCCCAGAGCTTGGTCTTCTCCGGAGCGCCCGCGGCTTCGAGCGCGGCCACCAACTGCTGGACCTCCTCGGCCGAGTTCACCTTCGGCACCAGGACCACGTCGGGACCGGCGGCCGCAGCGGCGGCGATGTCCTCGTCGTGCCATTCGGTGCCGATGCCGTTGACCCGAATGATCAGCTCACGAGCGCCGTATTCGCCGCTGGTCACCGCCGCAGCGGCGGACTCGCGGGCCTCGGGCTTGGCATCAGGGGCGACGGCGTCCTCGAGGTCGAAGATGATGGCGTCGGCCGGGATCGTCTTGGCCTTCTCCAGAGCCCGCTCATTCGAGCTGGGCATGTAGAGGACGGAGCGTCGAGGGCGGAATTCGGCGGTCATGATCAGTTCACCTCGATCGTGTCGTAGAGGGCCTTGAGGTCGGGGTCGCTCGCCGCGAGCTGCTCCGCGAGGGCCACCATGACCTTGCACTGCTTGACCGACGCGTCGTCCTCCATCTTGCCGTCCAGCATGACCGCGCCGGTGCCGTCGCCCATGGCGGCGATGACGCGACGAGCGTGCTTCACGTCCTCGACGCTGGGGGAGAAGACCTTGTTGGCGATCTTGATCTGCACGGGGTGCAGGGACCAGGCGCCGACGCAGCCCAGCAGGAACGCGTTGCGGAACTGGTCCTCGCAGGCGACCGTGTCCTTGATGTCGCCGAAGGGCCCGTAGTAGGGGAAGATCCCGTGCATCGCGCAGGCGTCGACCATGCGGGCGATCGTGTAGTGCCAGAGGTCCTGCTGGTAGGTCGCACGCGGACCGTCGTAGAGCGGTACGCCGTCCTCTCCACGCTCGGGGTCCTGGCGCACCAGGTAGCCGGGGTGACCGCCGCCGACGCGGGTGGTCTTCATGCGACGGTCGGCGGCGAGGTCGGCCGGGCCGAGGGACAGACCTTGCATACGTGGACTGGCCGCGCAGATCTCCTCGATGTTGGCCACGCCGCGCGCGGTCTCGAGGATGGCGTGCACCTGCAGGGGCTTCTTGATGCCGGCCTTGGCCTCGAGCTGCGCGAGGATGCGGTCGATGTAGTGGATGTCCTCGGCGCCCTGGACCTTGGGAACCATGATGACGTCGAGCTTGTCGCCGATGGCGGGGACGATCGTGGTGAGGTCGTCGAGAACCCACGGGCTGTCGAGGGAGTTGATGCGCGTCCAGAACTGCGTGGGACCAAAGTCGACGCTCTGGCCGACCTTGACCAGACCGGCGCGCGAGATCTCCTTGTTCTCCGCCTTCACGGCGTCCTCGAGGTTGCCCAGGAGGACGTCGACCGTGCCGACCATGTCCGGGACCTTGGCAGCCATCTTCTCGTTGCCGGGATCGAAGAAGTGGATGGCACGGCTGGGACGAGCCGGGATCTCGCGGAGCGGTGCGGGGGCGCCGACCGCGAGCGGAGCAAAGAAATCCTTGGCAGTACGCATAGGCCGGACGCTAGCAGCCTCGGGCCTATCCTCTGGAGCATGGTTTCGGACGCTGAACCCGTTGACGACGCCCTTGTGAGCCTAGTCTCACTGATGCCCTTCGCCGAGGCGCTGGGCATCGTCCTTCGTGAGGCAAGCACTGAACGAGTCGTCGGGACGATGGCGTGGGCAGCGGAGCGTTGCACGACCGGCGGCATCCTCCACGGTGGCTCGCTGATGTCCTTCGCCGACAGCGTGGGCGCGGTGTGCGCATTCCTGAATCTGCCTGAGGGTGCTGGCACGTCGACCATCGAGTCGAAGTCCAACTTCTTCCGGGGAGTGAGCAGCGGGTCGGTGATCGCGACCGCTCGTCCCGTCCATGTGGGCGGGCGAACCATCGTCGTCCAGACCGAGCTCCGCGACGACGACGACAAGCTCGTCGCGCTCGTGACGCAGACGCAGGCGGTGCTCCGCTAGGGGAGCAGGCTCAATGCGACCTTGCGGGCCGCCTGGAGGACCTCGTCCTCAGGAGCATCGATGCTGGCGCCGAAGACGCCGCCGAGATTGATCGACATGAACGCGATCCGCATTCGCAGCTGATCCTCGATGGAGGCATCGGGCGCGAGCGCCTGCACCAACTGGTCGAGGTGGGGGATGATCGTGTGCTTGCTGCCTTGGATCTCGCGCACGATCTGGTGGCTGCCCATGATGAAGCGGAACATCGAGGTGCCGTGGGCCTGGACGATGTCTGTCCAGCGTTCCATGACCTCGGCGGCGAGCGTCGGGCTCGGCGGCTGTTCCGCGGTCCAGGCGACCAGCTCCTCGATCTGCGCCATCTGATCACCGAGGACGCCGCGCACGATGTCCTCTTTGCTGTCGAAGTGGTAGTAGAGCGCCGGCTTGGAGATGCCAATCCGCTCCGCGATCTCGCGCATGGACGTCGCGTCGTAGCCCTTGTCGGCGAAGAGCTCGAGCGCCGTTTGGAGGATGACCTGCCGCGTGTCCGTGCGGCGGCCCCTGGTCTCCGCAGTCGCGTCCGTGGTCGTCATACCTTCACTATAACAGGGTTGCTGACCGACCGGTAAGTAAGGTACGATCTGACCGATCGGTAGGTAAGGGAGAACAATTCGAATGACCGAGGCAGAACAAAGGGCGCTCACCCCGCGCCAGATCATCACCGCCATGAGCGGTCTCATCGTCGCCATGTTGCTGGCACAACTGGACAACATGATCGTCGCGCCGGCGTTGCCGACCATCGTCGGTGACCTGGGCGGACTGTCCCACCTGTCATGGGTGGTGACCGGCTACATCCTCGCGTCGACCGTGTCGACGCCCATCTGGGGCAAGCTGGGTGACCTCTTCGGTCACAAGCAGGTCTTCATGACCTCGATCGTCATCTTCCTGGCCGGATCGGCGCTCTGTGGCGCCGCGCAGGACATGACGCAACTCGTGCTCTTCCGTGCGTTCCAGGGTCTGGGAGCCGGCGGCCTGATGGTCGGCATCATGTCGGTGATCGGCATGCTCGTGTCGCCGCGGGAGCGCGGCAAGTACATCGGCGTGATGATGGCTGTCATGCCGGCCGCGATGATCGGCGGCCCGCTCATCGGTGGCTGGATCACCGACAACGCGTCCTGGCGCTGGGCCTTCTACGTCAACCTGCCGTTGGGCGCCATCGCACTCGCCGTCATCTGGGCGACCCTGCACCTGACCCACGAGGACAAGAGCGAGAAGAAGGTCGTCATCGACTGGACCGGTTCCGCGCTCCTCGTGACCTGGCTGACCTCGCTCGTCCTCATGATCACCTGGGGTGGCACGACCTACCCATGGAACTCGTGGCAGATCTACCTGCTCGGTGGCGTCGCCGCGGTCGGGTTCGCGATCTTCCTCTGGTTCGAGCGCCGTACGCCGGAACCCGTGATGCCGCTCGGTCTCTTCAAGAACGCGAACTTCTCCCTCGCGAACACCCTCGGCTTCGTGGCCGGATTCGCGATGTTCGGATCCCTGACCTTCCTCCCGCAGTACCAGCAGTTCGTGCAGGGCTCATCGGCCACGAACAGCGGTCTGCTGCTGATGCCGATGATGATCGCGGCCATGGTCTTCTCGATGGGTGGCGGGCAGATCATCAGCCGCACGGGCAAGTACAAGGCCTTCCCGATCATCGGAACGATCGCACTGTGCGCGGGCATGTTCCTGTTCGCGACCATGGGTCTGCACACGACGAAGCTGACCACCGCGATCTTCATGGTGGTGCTGGGCGCGGGCATGGGCTGCCTGATGCAGACCACCAACCTGATCGCGCAGAACAGTGTGGAGCTGAAGGACATGGGTGCGGCAACGGGCGCGGCAACCTTCACCCGCACGCTCGGCGGTTCGCTGGGTGTGTCGATTTTGGGAGCGCTCTACACCCACCAGCTGACGACTCACATGGCCCACGCCGGTGCTCAGGTGGCCAGCGGGTCGACCAGCACCATGACGCCCAAGGCCCTGGAGGCCCTCAAGCAGTCGCACCCGTCGATCGCGGACGCCTTCCAGCAAGCCGTGGTTGCGGGCTCGCAGCACATCTACATCGTGGCCGGCGTCGTCGCCGTGGTTGCCGTAGTGCTCGCTTGGTTCGTGAAGGAGATCCCGCTGCGCGGTGGCCCGTCCGCTCCGTCAGAGCAGGTGGGCGAGCGCGTGGAGGGTCTTGAAGACCAGGTGAGCGTCGTGCTCCCAGGTGATCGCGATGCCGCCGTGCAGCTGAACCGTCTCTGACGCGATCTTCTCGCCTGACTCGTTGCACCAGCGCCGGGCGACGGCCGCCTCGCGAAGCAGGTTCTCGCGGGTGTCGTCGCTCGGCGCAGTCACGTACGCGGCCGCTGCGTAGGAGGCCGCCCAACTCGCGGATCGCGCGGCCTCGACCAGAACAAGCATGTCGGCCATCCGATGCTTGAGCGCCTGGAAGGACCCGATCTCGCGACCGAACTGCACCCGCTCCTTGCTGTACGCCACCGTCATGTCGAGACCGCGTTGCATCACTCCGACCTGCAGAGCACTGATCAGCGCAGCGGCGATCGCGGACATCTCGGGCGTCAGCGGGGTGCCATCGCCGCGGCCGAGGCGCAGGGTCTGATCCATCGAGGCGATGCGGGTCGTCGGTTCCAGCACTACGTCGCCGAGGGAGAACGGACGCACCTCTCCGGCTGCCAGCTGTCCCAAGAGCTGCGCGTCCTCGCCGGCCAGGAGCGCCTGGGCTGTGTTCAGCGCGGACGCCAGCAGGGGAGTCGGCGCGAGCGCGTAGCCGAGCTCCTCGAGGACGATGGCGGTCTCGACCAAGGAAGCGCCGAAGCCGTCGAACTCCTCGGGGATCGGAAGCGCAGTCACACCGATCTGTTCGACGAGCGCCGTCCACAGGTCGAGGTCGTAGCCGGCCTCGGACTCGAGTGCCTTGCGGACAGCCGAGCTGTCGGCTCGCTTGGCGAGCAACGATCGAACGGTCGTCGCCAGCTCGTCCTGCTCCTCGGTGCGCGCGAAGTGCATCAGGCCTCCACGAGCAGGTCAGCGAGTCGTGCTCGGTGGTAGGACGGCGTTCCCCAAGCAGACACGAGCGCCCGGACCCGAAGGATCCACAGACCGAGGTCGAACTCGGCGGTGTAGCCGATAGCCCCGTGGACTTGGAGACCTACGCGAGCGGCGAGATAGGCGGCCTCGGAGGCGGCCAGCTTCGCCGCCGATACGGGTGTCTCGCCGAGCGCAGCGCCGTAGACGAGGGGCCGTGCGAAGTCGAGGGCGATGCGCACCTCCGCAAGCTGATGCTTGATCGCCTGGTACGAGCCGATCAGTCGTCCGTATTGAGCGCGCTGTTTCGCGTACGCGACCGAGTCCTCGAGCAGCCGCTCGCCCGCGCCCAGGAGTTCTGCAGCGCACGCGAGGATCGCTCGATCGATGGCGTCCGCGCTGATCTCGTCGGCGTCCCGAACCTCGGTGAGGGTCCGCGTGGTGTCCACCGAAGCATGCTCGGCGCCGGGAGTCCCCGAGGCGAGTCGGGCGACCTCCACGTCGACCGCATAGGGCGCCACTCCGGGCACGGCCGCCGTGATCATCTGCCCGTCGATCTGGGGGAGCAGTGCCGCCGACTCGATCCATGGCCCCACGGCAAGCTCATGCCCGAGAGCCTCGAACGCAACGGCCAGGTCCACGAGGGTGCCGCCGAGCCCGCCGTCCTCCTCGGGTGCGATCAGGGCAGTGACGCCGAGGTCGGCCAGGCGCTTCCAAAGCGCGATGCCCGGGCCCGTGTCGCCGGCTGCCCAGCCGCGTGCGACGGCCACCGAATCCGCAGCCTTCATCAGGTCGGTGATGGCTTCTCCGAAGCCGACCTGCTCGTCCGTGAGTCGGAAATCCATCAGCCCTTGGCCTCTCGCGGCAGGCCGAGGATCCGCTCGGCGATGACGTTCTTCTGCACCTCGTTGGTGCCTGCGTAGATCGGACCGGCGAGGGAGAACAGGTAGCCGTCCATGAACCGGTCGTCCCGGTACTCGCCGATCTCGCCACGCAGTTCGAGACCCGTCTCGTGCAGAGCGATGTCGAGGTCGGACCAGAAGACCTTGTTGACTGAGCCCGCGTATCCGATCTGGCCACCCGCGGCCAGACGAGACACCGTGCCCCAGGTGTAGAGGCGATACGCCTCCGAGCCGAGCCACGCCGCGACCACACCGTCGCGCAAGTGAGACGGAGCGCCAGCCTGACGCCACGCCTCGACGAGACGGTCCGCTGCCGCACAGAAGCGGCCCGGTGACCGCAGCGAGAGCCCGCGCTCGTTGCCCGCGGTGCTCATCGCGACCGCCCAACCCTGGCCGGGCTCGCCGAGCACGTCGGCGTCGGGTACGAACACGTCGTCGAAGAAGAGCTCGGCGAATCCCGGCTCGCCGTCGAGCTGAGGGATGGGTCGCACGGTTAGTCCGGCCGAATCCAGCGGGAAGAGGAAATAGGTGAGGCCATGGTGCCTCTGCGATTCCGGGTCGCTGCGGAAGAGCCCGAAGCCCTGGTGCGCATAGGTCGCGCGAGAGGACCAAGTCTTCTGGCCGTTGAGCCGCCAGCCACCGCGGGCCTCGTCGCGAGTGGCCGTTGATCGCAGCGAGGCCAGGTCGGACCCAGCCTCGGGCTCGGACCAGGCCTGCGCCCAGATCTGCTCGCCCGTCGCCATGGTGGGCAGGAAGCGGTCCTGCTGCTCCGGGGTGCCGTACTCGTAGATCGAGGGCGACAATAGGAAGAGGCCG
>JBQCDC010000308.1:0-2026 GCA_051961575.1 Marmoricola sp. | reverse complement strand
CATCGGGGGCTGAAGGCCCGCACGGGAGTAACGCCCGAGGACGATCAGGCCCGACAGCGCACCCGACCCCGCCCAGGCGATCATGAACCAGGTCAGCGTGTGGTGGTCGTCGATGACGATGAAGGCGAGCGCCGGGACCATGAGGATGAGCCACAGCGTGTCCAGGATCAGCGAGAACACGGGGCGCTGGATGGCGAATCCGAGGTAGCGACCGACGTCCTGGAGCCCCATCAGCGGCGTGCAGATCCCGAGGACGACCAGGGCGGGCCCGCCGTCGTATCCGAGGGCCCGGATCAGCACGCCCACCGCAACGACCACGCCACCGAGGACGGCGCCGACGAGCACGGCCGAGCTCAGCGCTTCGGCCGGTCGTTCCTCGGCCTCCTTCGGGTGGACCAGGAGCAGGGAGCCGACCAACGCGCGCCCGATTCCCTGGACGGTCACGTAGACCAGGAAGACGATCGTGAAGACACCGAATTCACTGACGTTGAGGATGCGCGCCGCGAGCACGGCAGTGGCGACATTGGAGGCGCCGGAGACGATCTGGTCGACCGTCATCATGGCCATCCGGCGATTCGCCGAGGCACTCATCTTCATCAGGCCGCCGCACCCACCCGCGCATGGTATCCACAACGATGCCCGCAACCGGGTGTGCGTCGCCGAGAGCCGATGTTGCTGGTGCTAGCGTTTCGCGACGTGACCGACGGCACCCCTGGAAACACGCAGTTGCGGGACCTCTACCTCGACCTCATGAAGCGCGCCCTCACCGGTGCCCTGCACGAGGACAACGACTCGATCCTCGGCGGCGTCCGCACGGCCGGATCGCCCTCGCGCACGAAGCAGGCGGCCAACGCCGTCGGGGTTCTCGCGCAGCGCTTCGGCTTCGAGATCGCCTATAAGAAGCCCTACGACCCGGCTCTGCGCGAGACCGGCAGTGACTGGCCCTCGCGCGCCGAGTCGATGATCGGCCTCAAGCGGATGCAGAACATCCAGGACTCGATCGCCGCGATCGAGACCGACAACCTCCCCGGCGACCTCATCGAGACCGGCGTGTGGCGCGGCGGCGCCTGCATCTTCATGCGCGCCAACCTCAAGGCCTGGGAGGACACCTCCCGCACCGTGTGGCTGGCCGACTCGTTCCAGGGACTGCCCGCACCGAACGTCAAGGACTTCCCCGCCGACCAGGGCGACACGTTCTACAAGCAGACCGGCCTGTCCGTCGGCGAGGCCGCGGTCCGCCACAACTTCGAGCGCTACGGGCTGCTCGACGACCAGGTGAAGTTCCTGGTCGGCTGGTTCAAGGACACGCTGCCGACCGCTCCCGCGGAGAGCTACTCGTTGATCCGCCTCGACGGCGACCTCTACGAGTCGACCATCCAGGCGCTCGACGCCCTGTACCCGAAGCTCTCGCCGGGCGGGTTCTGCATCATCGACGACTACGGCACCCTGCCCGACCAGGCCGGCCGAGCCGTCCACGACTACCGCGACAAGCACGGGATCACCGAAGAGATCGTCGACATCGACGGCAACGGCGCGTACTGGCGCAAGAAGCTCTAGCGGCACTGCTCACGAGAGAGACTCCCCATGAGCGTTCTGAGGTATCAGGCTCGTCGTCTGCGCAACGCGTGGTGGGGTGAGAACGCCTCGATCTACCGCCGCCTGCAGAAGCGCGGCCGGATCATCCTGGGCGAGCACACCTACGGCGAGCCCACCATCTGGGACTTCCCGCACGACCAGACCAAGCTGATCGCGGGCCGCTACTGCTCGCTGGGTGGCAACTACCTGCTCGGCGGGCTCCACCGTGCCGACCACGTGACCACCTATCCCTTGCGGATCAACTACGGGCTGGAGGGCGCGGGTCAGGACGGCGTGCCGGGCTCTCGCGGCGACATCATCGTCGGCAACGACGTATGGACCGGCTACGGCTCCTGGATCATGCCCGGCATCACCATCGGCGACGGCGCGGTCATCGCGACCAACGCGATGGTCACCAAGGACGTTCCTCCCTATGCCATCGTCGGTGGCA
>JBQCDC010000307.1:0-4650 GCA_051961575.1 Marmoricola sp. | reverse complement strand
TCTTCACCTCGATCCTCAAGAAGCTGGTCACCGCATGAGCAGGACGCCTCTGGACACGGTCGAGCACGCGGCCGAGACCCCCGACGTCGAGCTGCCCTGGGCCGAACTCGGCCTGAAGAAGGACGAGTACGAGCGGATCCGCGAGATCCTCGGCCGCCGTCCCACCAGCGCCGAGCTGGCCATGTACTCGGTGATGTGGAGCGAGCACTGCTCCTACAAGTCCTCCAAGATCCACCTCAAGCAGTTCGGTGAGATCCCGCAGGAGACCCCGATCGGACCCATGCTCGCGGGCATCGGTGAGAACGCAGGCGTCATCGACATCGGCCAGGGTTACGCCGTCAGCTTCAAGGTCGAGTCCCACAACCACCCGTCCTACGTCGAGCCCTACCAGGGCGCGGCGACCGGCGTCGGCGGCATCGTCCGCGACATCATCGCGATGGGCGCCCGCCCGGTCGCGGTCATGGACCCGCTGCGGTTCGGTCCGCTGGATGCCGATGACACTCACCGCGTGCTGCCCGGGATCGTCGCCGGTGTCGGCGGCTACGGGAACTGCCTCGGTCTGCCCAACAGCGGCGGCGAGGCGGTCTTCGACGAGACCTACCTGGGCAATCCGCTCGTCAACGCGCTCTGCGTCGGCGTGCTGCGTCACGAGGACCTGCACCTGGCCAAGGCCTCTGGAGAGGGCAACCTCGTCGTCCTCTACGGCGCTCGCACCGGCGGCGACGGCATCGGCGGCGTCTCGGTGCTGGCGTCCGAGACCTTCTCCGAGGACGGTCCGGCCAAGCGCCCGTCGGTCCAGGTCGGCGACCCGTTCATGGAGAAGCTGCTCATCGAGTGCACGCTCGAGCTGTTCCAGGCGCATGTCGTTGCCGGCATCCAGGACCTCGGTGGTGCCGGGCTCTCCTGCGCGACCTCGGAGCTCGCATCTGCCGGCGATGGCGGCATGAAGGTCGAGCTCGACCGGGTTCCGCTGCGCGACTCGACGCTCTCGCCCGAAGAGATCCTCATGAGCGAGTCGCAGGAGCGCATGATGGCGGTCGTCGAGCCCGCCGATATCGACGCGTTCATGGCGATCTGCGAGAAGTGGGACGTCGAGGCCGTCGTGATCGGCGAGGTCACCGAGACCGGCCGACTCGAGATCACCTGGCACGGCGAGGTCGTCGTCGACGTTCCGCCGCAGACCGTCGCGCACGACGGCCCGGTCTACCAGCGCCCGTTCGCACGTCCGGACTGGCAGGACACCCTGCAGGCTGATGGCGCCGAGAAGCTGGCGCGTCCCTCGACGGGCGAGGAGCTGAAGGCCACGCTGCTCAAGCTGGCCGCGAGCCCGAACCTCTGCGACAAGTCCTGGATCACCGACCAGTACGACCGCTACGTGCAGGGCAACACCGTGCTCGCGCAGCCGTCCGACTCGGGCATGGTGCGCGTCGACGAGGAGACCAACCTCGGCGTCGCCGTCTCCACCGACTGCAACGGCCGCTTCGCGAAACTTGACCCTTACGCCGGCGCGCAGTTGGCGCTCGCCGAGGCCTACCGCAACGTAGCCGTCAGCGGTGGCCGTCCGCTGGCGGTCAGCGACTGCTTGAACTTCGGCTCGCCCGAGGACCCCGCCGTCATGTGGCAGTTCGCCGAGGCCTGCAAGGGCCTGAAGGACGGCTGCCTCGAGCTGGGCATCCCGGTGACCGGCGGCAACGTGTCGCTCTACAACCAGACCGGCGAGACCGCGATCCTGCCGACGCCGGTTGTCGCGGTGCTCGGAGTCGTCGACGACGTCACGAAGCGCACCCCGACCGGCTTCGTCGCCGAGGGCGAAACCCTTGTGCTGCTTGGCGAAACGCGCGAGGAGCTCAGCGGGTCCGAGTGGGCGCATGTCGTTCACGGCCACCTCGGCGGGCTGCCGCCTCGAGTCGATCTGGCGCGTGAGAAGGCACTGGCTGAGGTGCTGGCGTCTGCGTCGGTGACCTCGGCTCACGACCTCTCCGACGGCGGTCTCTCGCAGGCTCTCGTCGAGTCAGCACTGCGCAACAACATCGGTGCCACGGGGGCTCTCGAGGGCGACGACTTCGTCTGGCTCTTCTCGGAGTCGGCCGGTCGGGTGCTGGTGACGACCACTCAGGTCGACGCGCTGCTCACCGCCGCGACCGCCGCCGGCATCCCTTCCACGGTCCTCGGTTCGACCGGAGGAACCGCGATCACGGTCGAGGGCGCCTTCTCTGTCGGCCTGGACGAGGTCCGCGAGGCCTGGTCCGGCACCCTGCGCGCTGTCTTCAACTGACCACTCGGCCGGACGCGGCACCCGCCGCACCGACCCGCTCATCGTGATGAGCAGCGATCCGAGCGCGGTGGCGACCGCCAGGCCTGCGATGGCACCCGAGCCTCCGAACGAGTTGAGCAGTAAGCCGCCGACGACTGGCGCCAGCGGCAGCGTCGACCATGAGGTGAACTGCATGGCAGATGCGACGCGACCCTGCAGGTCGTCGGGGGTCGTCGCCACGCGATAGGCTCCGATGCCCGCGTTGCCGGTGGGGTTGAGAAGAAGCCCTGCGCCCAAGGAAGCGGCCATCACGGCGGGGTGGTTCCAAAGCGCCAGCGGGACCATCAGCGGTACCCAACTCCAGGCGACGAGAACGGTAAGCCTGCCGGTCGGGTAGCGGTCGATGATGGCCGGCGCCATGGCCGCGCCCAGGATGCCGCATCCGGCGGCCGCTGCCTCAGCGAGCCCGATCTGACCCGGCGTGAACCCGGCGCGCACGAGCCGGATGAGCGTGACGAAGAAGATCGCGTTCACGGTCAGGTTGACCCATGCGGACCAGGCCAGGACCACCCGCAGGAACCGGTGGCGACCGATGTAGCTCATGCCCTCGGCGAGCTCGCGCCTCACCTTGGACCGGCGAGGGCTGGGCCTGGCTGACAGGTCGCTGCGGATCCTGCCGATCAGCACGAACGAGACGGCGTAGGAGATGGCGTCCGCGGCGAAGGGCAGCCATCGGACGAGTCCGAAGAGCGCGCCGCCCAGGGGCCCGCCGACCAGACTCGCGACGTGCGTGCGTGCCTGGTTCTGACTGAGGGCGGTGGGCAGCTCTTCGGTGCTCACCACGTCCTTGATCGCGGCCATCTCGGCAGGAGAGAAGACTCCGGCACCGACGCCCGAGATCAGAGCGACCACGAGGAGGTGGGTGATCGTGAGGTGTCCGAGGATCCCCGCAACGGCGAGGGATGCATAGAGAACGACGCCGCTGGCGCTGGCCATGCGCATCAGCCCTCGCTTGTGCAGTCGGTCGGCGAGCACCCCCGCAGGGAGAAGGGTCGCCGACAGGCCGAGCATGTAGCTGGCCTCGGTGAGTGCGGCGGTCAGCGTCGAGCCCGACAGGTGGAAGGCGAGGATCGGGAACACGAAAGCGCTCATCCTGCTCCCGACTTCGCTGATCGTCTGGCCGACCCAGAGGACCGTGAAGTCGTGGTTCTGGGTGAGTTTCCGGAAGCGGGTCATGTTCCGCAACATAACGTGCGCAATGTTCATTGCGCAATAGTTCTTGCGGGATTCGCTAGAGTGCGGCCATGGCCCGCTACGTCGATCCGCGCATCCTGCGCGCGATCGCGCACCCGCACCGCAACCGGATCCTGTCGGAGCTCTATGCCGCGGGACCTCTGCGTGCTGCCGACATCGCCACGCGGGCGGACATCCCCGCGAACCGCGCCAGCTTCCATCTGCGGCAGCTGGCCAAGTACGGCCTGATCGTCGAGGCGCCCGAAGAGGCGCGGGACAAACGAGATCGCGTCTGGCGACTCGCCGACGCGGATGGAATCTCGTTCCGGAGCGAGGACGTGCTCGCGCAACCGGGCGGCGAGGCGGCGATGGACGTCTACCGACGCAGCGCGGAGGCCTGGGGACACCTGCTCGTGGATCTTGCCGGCGTGGTGACGCCCGGAGGCCCGGAGAAGTACATCTCCAACAGCTCCCTGCGCCTCACACCCGAGGAGGTCGAGGAGTACGCCAACGAGGCACAGGAGCTCCTGAATCGCTGGCGCCAGCGCACTCAGGGCGCGGGCGGTGAGCGCGAGCTCTACTCGATCTATCAGCTCGTTCAGCCCTACCCGGACATGCCCGGTCCGGACGAGGACGCCTGATGCCGCGTCGGCTCACGCCGCTGTCCCATGAGGCTCTTGCCTCCGCCGAGGCCCAGGGTGATCAGCGCGCCCTGACCAAGCACTTTCTGGCTCTACTGCAGGGGATTGCGCCCGGCGCGTCGGTCGAGGTGAGGGTCCCGCCTTATGCGGCGATCCAGTGCATCGAGGGAGTCCGGCACACGCGCGGAACGCCTCCGGCGGTGATCGAGATGTCGGCCCACACGTGGTTGGCGCTGGCGCGCGGGGAACTGAGTTGGGCTTCGGCGGTTGCCGCCGGAGATGTGCGAGCGAGCGGCGAGCGCGCCGACCTCAGCCCCTACCTACCGTTGGGGTGAAGGGGACCTAGGCCGCGTTCTTGCGATGCGTCCGCCACCACGCGGCGCCGATGACCGCAAGGGCAGCACTGAGTCCGACCGCAGTCAGTGTCGGCTTGGCCGGCGGCATGGCGACATCGCGCCGAAGAGCGACGGGCTTCTCGAATGTCAGCACCGGCCAGCCCCGCTCACGAGCGACCTTGCGCAG
>JBQCDC010000306.1:0-14192 GCA_051961575.1 Marmoricola sp. | reverse complement strand
CAGGTCGCCCTCGGCGGCCTGAACGTGTTCCAGGGCGATGTCGGAGCCCGTCACCGTCAACGCGAGAACGGGCGTGCGCATGCTCACCTTCGCCGACGACTTGGCTCCACGGATGCCGGCCAGCGCCTCGCTGACCGAGGCCAGAAGGGCCGGGTCACCTGCAGCGGTTCCTAGCTCGTCAGCCGTCGGCCACGCCGAGGTGTGCACCGATCCCTCCTGCCACCACGACCAGACCTCTTCGGTCACGTACGGCAGGTAGGGGGCGAGCAGGCGCAGCTGGACGTTGAGCGCCAGCGCGAGGGTCGCGCGTGCGGACGCGGATCCGTCGGCGTCGCTGTAGGCGCGCTCCTTGACGAGCTCCAGGTAGTCGTCGCAGAACTCCCAAAAGAACTTCTCGGCGGTCTCCAGCGCGGTCGTGTAGTCGTAGTCCGTGAAGGCGCTGGTGGCCTTGGCGACGGTCTCGCGCAGGCCTGCGATCAGCGAGAGGTCGACCGCTTCGGTGATCGCCGCCGCGTCGGTGCTGGTGGCGCCCACCGATCCGAGCACGAACTTCGAGGCGTTGAGGACCTTCATGGCCAGGCGGCGCCCGACCTTCATCTGCGACTCGTCGAAGGGGGAGTCCAGGCCGGGGCGGGCCATGGCGGCCCGCCAGCGCACGGCGTCAGCACCGAACTTGCTGAGGATCTCGTCCGGAACGACCGCGTTGCCCTTGGACTTCGACATCTTCTTGCGGTCCTTGTCGACCACGAAGCCGGAGATCATCGCGTGGTGCCACGGCACGACGCCGTTCTCCAGGTCGGCGCGCACGACACGCGAGAACAGCCAGGTGCGGATGATCTCGTGGGCGTGCGTGCACAGATCCATCGGGAAGACGCGCCCGAAGAGGTCGTCATCGACCTCCCATTGCCCGGCGATGTGCGGCGTCAGCGACGAGGTCGCCCACGTGTCCATCACGTCCGGGTCGCCGATGAACCCGCCCGGGACACCGCGCTGCTCGGCGGAGAAGCCCGGGGGAGTGTCGGTCGAGGGGTCGACCGGAAGCGACGCCTCGTCGGCGAGGATCGGCTTCTCGTAGTCGGGGTTGCCCTCGGCGTCGAGCGCGTACCAGACCGGGAACGGAATGCCGAAGAAGCGCTGACGGCTGATCAGCCAGTCACCGTTGAGACCGCCGACCCAGTTGTCGTAGCGGTGCCGCATGTGCTCAGGCACCCAGGTGATCTCGGAGCCTCGCTTGATCATGTGCTCGCGCAGGTCGGCGTCGCGACCACCGTTGGTCAGGTACCACTGGCGGGTAGCCACGATCTCGAGCGGCTTGTCGCCCTTCTCGTAGAAGTTGGCCATGCGCTGCGTCGGCTTCGGGTCTTCGACCATGTCGCCGCTCTCGCGCAGCTGGGCGACCATGGCCTCGCGCGCGCTGTGGACGGTCTTGCCCGCGAGGTCGGCATAGGCATCCGCGTTGGCCAGCCATTCGGGGGTCTCGGCGGTGAAGCGGCCGTCGCGACCGATCACGGTGCGCACCGGCAACTGCAACTCGCGCCACCACTGCACGTCGGTGAGGTCACCGAACGTGCAGCACATCACCAGGCCGGAGCCCTTGTCGGGCTCGGCCGCGGGATGCGCGAGCACGGGGATCTCAACGCCGAAGACGGGCGACGTCGCCGTGGTGCCGAACAGGTGCTGGTAGCGCTCGTCGTCCGGGTGGGCGATCAGTGCCACGCACGACACGATCAGCTCGGGACGGGTCGTCTCGATGAAGAGGCGCTCGGACGTTGAGCCTGACGAAACCGCATGGAACGAGACGCGGTGGTAGGCACCGGGGTACTCGCGGGCCTCGAGCTCGGCCTGGGCAACCGCGGTCTGGAAGGTCACGTCCCAGAGCGTGGGCGCCTCCTGCAGGTAGGCCTCCCCGCGCGCGTGGTTGCGCAGGAAGGCGCGCTGCGAGATCTGCTGTGCCGTCGGTCCGACGGTCGTGTAGGTCTGGTTCCAGTCGACGGAGAGGCCGAGCGTGCGCCACAGCGTCTCGAAGATCTTCTCGTCCTCTTCGACCAGCTGCTCGCAGAGTGCGATGAAGTTGGGGCGCGAGATCGAGATCTGTCGCTTCGGGTCCGGCTTCTCTGGCGGGGTGAAGTCGGGGTCGTAGGGGAGCGAGGCGTCGCAGCGGACGCCGAAGTAGTTCTGCACCCGGCGCTCGGTGGGCAGGCCGTTGTCGTCCCAACCCATCGGGTAGAAGACCGTCTTGCCCTGCATGCGCTGGAAGCGTGCGATGAGGTCGGCGTGGGTGTAGGAGAACACGTGGCCGACGTGCAGGCTGCCGCTGACGGTCGGCGGCGGGGTGTCGATGGCGTAGACGTTCTCCCGAGGCTGGGTGCGGTCGAAGGTGTAGGTGTCGTTCGCCTTCCATACCTGCGCCCACTTGTCCTCAAGACCCTCGAGGACAGGCTTCTCCGGGATTGTGTTGCTCATGGGCCGCAATTTTAGAGGGGTTTGAGAGCGCCGCTTACCAAACCAGTACCGGCTTGATCGCGGCACCGCTCTCCAGGTCGGCCGCGGCTTGGTTGATCTCGGTAGCCGGGTACTCGCGGATCAGGTCGTCGATGGCGAACTGACCGGCGGCGGCGAGCTCGAGGAGGCGGGGGATCGTGACCTGGGGATCGCTGTCACCCTCGACCGAGCTGCGGAGCGTCTTGCCGCCCTGGAGCAGGTCGATGGCGTCCACGGTGTACTCGGGAGCGTTGAGCCCGAGCGCGACGACCACGCCTCGAGCCCCTACGGCAGCGACCGCGGTGCGCACGACACTGGGAACCCCCGTGGTGTCCACGGCGTGACGATGACCGTTGGGTCCGCCGGTCGCCTCAACGACGGCGGCAACGAGCTCGGCGGGCTCGAGTCCGGCCGCCGCGATACCCGTCGCGCCGAAGCGGGCCGCGGCCTCGAGGCGCTCGGGCTTCAGGTCGACGGCAAAGGTTCGCGCCCCCACCGAGGAGGCGGCGGCCAACGCCGCCAGCCCGACAGCCCCGACGCCGTAGACGACGAGGGAGTCCTCGGCCCCGAGCTCCAGCACGTTGAACACCGTGCCGGCCCCGGTCTGGAAGGAGCATCCGTACGGCCCGAGCCGCTTCAGGTCCAGAGCGGGATCCACCACGACGAGGTTCTCGCCGCTCGCGATCGCGAACTCGCCGAAGCTGGACTGGCCGAAGAACGAGCCGAAGACCGGCTGCTCGCCCTGGCGGTACGTGGTCGAGCCATCCGCACGCATACCCATGTAGTTGAGCATGAGCGTGTCGGTGCAATAGCCAGGCCCGAGGTCCGCGCAGTTCGCGCAAGAGCGGCAGGCGTGGAAGCTCATCACCACGTGATCGCCTGGCTTGACCGCGGTCACGCTCGGGCCGGTCTCGACGACGATGCCCGCGCCCTCGTGGCCGAGGACCCGCGGAAAGAACTCCGGCGGGAACATCGACCCGACCGTGAGGTCGGTGTGACAGAGGCCGGTGGCGACAACCTGAACGAGGACCTCGCCCTCACGCAGGGCGTCGAGCTCGAGATCGGCCACCTCGAAGGTCGCGCCCGGACCCTTCGAGAGCAAGGCGCGGGTGGTCGTGGGAGTGGCCGAACTAGAACGTGTTCCTGCGGTCATGCTGGGACCGTATCGTGTCGCCCCCGGCGCTCTCTAGACTCTCTCCGGTGTCTGACTTTGAGCCCGGCTCGCTTCCCTCGGGGCGCCCCGCCGAAACCCTTGCCGAGGTAGAGGATGCCCTGCTGTCGCGGTGGCCCGAGTCCCGGCTCGAGCCGTCCCTGGACCGGATCGCCGACTTCGTGGATCTGCTGGGGCAACCGCAGCGCAACTACGACGTGGTGCAGCTGACCGGAACCAACGGCAAGACCTCGACGGCTCGCATGATCGAGTCGCTCCTGCGCGGACTCGGCCTGCGCACGGGACGGTTCACCAGCCCGCACCAGGAGACCAAGCGTGAGCGCATCGTCCTCGACGGGGAGCCGCTGAGTGAGGAGGCCTTCGTCAGCGCATTCAACGACGTGGCGCCCTACACCCACCTGGTCGATGCGCGGAACGAGCACCCGCTGTCTTTCTTCGAGACCGTCGTGGGGATGAGCTATGCCGCGTTCTCGGACGCGCCGGTCGACGTCGCCGTCGTCGAGGTCGGCATGGGCGGGCAGTGGGACGCCACGAACGTCGCTGATGCCCGCGTCGCGGTGCTCACCCCGATCGCGCTCGACCACACGCAGTACCTTGGCAGCACCGTCGAAGCCGTGGCGCGCGAGAAGGCTGGGATCATCAAGCACAACGCCATCGTGGTGAGTGCACCGCAGACGCAGGGAGTGCTCGACATCATCCAGGAGCGGGTCGACCACGTCGGCGCCACGCTGCTGTTGGCGGGTCGCGACTTCTCGCTGCAGTCCCGGGTTCCTGCGGTCGGTGGCCAGCAGGTGAGCCTGCACGGCCTCCGGGCGGCCTACGACGAGCTGTTCCTTCCGCTCTACGGAGCCCACCAGGCCGAGAACGCGGTCCTCGCGCTCGCTGCGGTCGAGGCCCTCATCGGCGGCGACGAGCCCCTCTCCGCCGATGTGGTCCAAGAGGCGTTCGAGCAGGTCACCTCGCCGGGTCGGCTCGAGATCATCCGTCGCTCGCCCACGATCGTCCTCGACGCAGCGCACAACCCGCACGGCGCCCAGGCGCTCGTCGACGCGCTCGAGGACTCCTTCACCTTCAGCCCGCTGATAGGTGTCGTCGGCGTGATGGGTGACAAGGACTACGAGGAGATGTTGTCGATCCTCGAGCCGCACCTGGCGCACATCGTGTGTACCCAGAACAGCACGGGACGGGCGTTGCCGACCCGCGAGCTGGCGGAGGTGGCACGCGGGATCTTCGGCGTGGACCGCGTCAGCGAAGCAACGCGCCTGATCGACGCCATCGACGAGGCGGCCGCGCTCGCCGAGGCCGGCGGAGTCTTCGGTGAGAGCCTCGGGTCCGGCGGAGTGTTGGTCACCGGCTCGGTCGTCACTGTCGGCGAGGCTCGCGCGATGCTCAGGTCGCGCCGGGAGGACTCCGTCTGATGCAGCGACGACTCTGCTCCGCGATCCTCTCGCTCGAGGCGATCGTGCTGGGCCTCTCCACGCTTGTGCTGCTCAACGTCGGCCACGAGAACAAGGGGCTGAGCCTCGGCCTCGGACTCGGGCTCTGCGTCCTGTGTCTGCTGGTGGCCGGACTGCTTCGCTTCCGCTGGGCGTTCGCGCTCGGCTGGCTGATCCAGCTCGCGGCGATCGCACTCGCGGTCGAGACCCTGGCGCTCGGCGTGCTCGGGCTGATCTTCCTGGCCCTGTGGGCGACGGCCGTCCGCCTCGGTGCTCGCATCGAACGCGACCGCGCGGCATGGCCCGCCGACCCGGATAGGGTTTGAGCCATGTCGCAGCGGACCCTCGTCCTGATCAAGCCCGATGCCGTCCGTCGCGGACTCACGGGCGCCATCCTCGGCCGCTACGAGGCCAAGGGCCTGAAGGTGGTGGCGCTCGAGCAGCGTCAGATCGACGCGGCGCAGGCCGACGCGCACTATGCCGATCACACCGAGCAGCCCTGGTACCCGCCGCTGCGCGACTTCGTGGTGAGCGGCCCGCTGGTCGCTCTCGTTCTCGAGGGTGACGAGGCGATCGAGGTCGTGCGTGCGCTCAACGGCGCCACCGACGGTCGCAAGGCGGCGCCCGGCACGATCCGCGGCGACTACTCGCTGTCGAATCGCGAGAATCTGGTGCACGGCTCCGACAGCGAAGACTCGTCTTCCCGCGAGATCGGCCTTTGGTTCCCCGATCTCTAAGAGATTTCTGAGTCTTCGCCGCGCCTGCGTGTCCTCCCCGGACTGACCTCACTGCAAATTTAGGCTGGGAAGGACCCCTTCCCCTTGCAGTGAGGCGCGTGATGGCCAACAGCATCATCGGCCGCGATATGGCCGTTGACCTCGGCACGGCCAACACGCTCGTCTACCTGCGTGGCAAGGGCATCATGCTCGACGAGCCGTCGGTCGTGGCTGTTCACAGCGTCACCGGCGAGGTCCTCGCCGTGGGTCACGAGGCCAAGCGCATGATCGGCCGCACACCCGAGGGCATCACCGCGATCCGTCCGCTCAAGGACGGCGTCATCGCCGACTTCGACGCCAGCGAGCAGATGCTGCGCTACTTCATCCAGCAGGTGCACCGTCGGCGCTACTTCGCCAAGCCGCGCGTGGTCGTCTGCGTTCCCAGCGGCATCACGGGCGTCGAGCAGCGAGCGGTCCGCGAGGCCGGCTACCTCGCCGGCGCCCGCCGCGTCTACATCATCGAGGAGCCCATGGCGGCCGCCATCGGTGCCGGCCTCCCGGTGCACGAGGCGACGGGCAACATGATCGTCGATGTGGGCGGTGGTACCACCGAGGTCGCGGTCATCTCGTTGGGAGGCCTGGTGACCACGCTGTCCGTGCGCCAGGCGGGTGATGCGCTCGACCAGGCGATCATCGCCCACCTCAAGAAGGAGCACGCTCTCATGCTGGGGGAGGGCACGGCTGAGGAAGTGAAGCTGACGCTGGGCTCGGCCTTCCCGAGCGCCAACGAGCCCCAGGCAGAGATCCGCGGTCGCGACATGGTCTCCGGCCTGCCGCGCGCAGTGATGCTGAGCGCAGGCGAGATCCGGCACGCCCTCGAGGAACCCATTCACGCGATCGTCGACGCGGTCCGGACCACCCTGGACAACACGCCGCCCGAGCTCGCCGGCGACATCATGGACCGCGGCATCGTGCTCACCGGCGGCGGCGCTCTGCTGCACGGCCTGGACGAGCGCATCCGTCACGAGACCGGAATGCCCGTGCACGTGGCCAGCGACCCGCTGAGCTCGGTCGCGCTCGGCGCCGGCAAGTGCGTCGAGGAGTTCGAGGCACTGCAACAGGTCCTTGTCTCGGAGAACCGCCGATGACGACCTCGCCCTTCGACTGGCGTCGAAGGGCTACGCCCCGACCGGGCAGGCGCCGTGTCAGAATCGCGGTCCTGGCTGTGCTGGCCAGCATCACCGTCCTTCTTCTCGACTCCACGGGCGGTGCCCACTCGCCGTTGTCGCCGATCCGAAGCGCCATCGGCACGCTCGCCGGCCCGCTCGAGAAGGCTGCCAATGCGGTCGCGAGCCCCTTCGCCGACCTGGGTGGCTACTTCCACACGAACAGCTCGCTGCGCAGTGAGATCTCCCGACTCCAGGCACAGAACGCGCAGCTTCAGGGGCAGACCGCACTGACCCAGCTCGAGCGCTCGCGCATCGCGGAGGTCGACGCGCTGACCGGGCTGGCCAAATCCACCGGCTACACCCTGCTGAGCGCGCACGTGATCGCGATCGGATCGGCGCAGTCGTTCGCGCGCACGATGACCATCGATGCCGGCACCTCCAGTGGCGTGCACGCCGACCTGACCGTCGTGGACTCGGGTGGGCTCGTCGGCCGCGTGGTGTCGGCGACCTCCACGACGGCAACGGTGCTGCTCATCACCGATCCCACCTCGGTGGTCGGCGGCCGTTTGGGATCCAACCTGCAGCTCGGCACCGTGACCGGTGAGAGCAATGTCGAGTCGACGAACACCTTGGACTTCGAGCTCTCGGACTCGACCGCCTCGATCCGTAAGGGCGCCACGATCACGACCTGGGGATCGCCGAACGGGATCCCTTACGTCGCAGGCATTCCGATCGGCACCGTCACCGGCGTGACCTCGACGCCGCGCGACCTCAGCGTGCACATGTCGGTCAAGCCGTTCGCTCGCTTCGGATCGCTCGACATCGTCGGCGTCGTGGTGCCTGCCAACACGACGAGCTCTCGGCCGCTGATCCGCGGCACCGCGGGATGATCCGATGAGCGCCGTCCGGATCGGCAGCATCGCCCTCGTCCTCCTGGTGCTGATCGCCATCCAGGACGCCGCGTTGCGCTATCTCGCGGTCTGGGGGGTGGTTCCCAACCTGGCGCTGCTCGTGGTGATCGCCGCCGCGGTGGTCCGCGGAAGTGACTACGGCGCCGGCATCGGCTTCGTTGCCGGGCTGCTGTTGGACCTGGTCCCGCCGGCCACCGGTACTGCCGGCAGGTGGGCGCTCGCTCTTGTGATCGTGGGCTACTTGGCGGGCAAGGTCAGCGCCGACGCGCGCCGCTCGCGGCGAGCCATGATCGTCCTGGTAGCCGGCTGCTCGTTCGTGGCCACCTCGGTCTACGCGTTGAGCGGAGTCTTCCTCGGCGATGTCCCGATCGAGTCGGGTCGGATGCCGCTCGTCATCGTGCTGGGCGTGGTCGTCGACGTGATCGCGGCCGCGATCCTGCTGCCCGCGGCGGTGGCCTTGATCCGCCGTCTGAGGCCTGCGCAGGCGCTTGCATGAGGAGCCAACGCCGACAGTTCCCCATGTCGAGCGGGAGCGGATCGATGACGCGCAGTCGCCTGCGACTGGTCGTCGTCCAGGTGATGATCCTGTCGTTGTTCGCCACGCTGTTGGCGCGGCTCTTCTACCTCCAGGTCGTGTCCGGCGACACCTACCGCACGGCGGCCGCGGCCCAGACGCTGCGTCAGGTCGTCATCCCAGCCCCGCGCGGACTGATCGTCGACGACCAGGGCCGACCGCTCGTCGCGAACCGCAGCGCCTGGGTGATCAGCGTCGACCGCACGCTGCTGAACAAGTTGAGCGCGCAGCAGCAGAAGACCGTGCTGACCCGCGTCGCGGGCGTCGTCGGTCAGACCTATGGGCAGGTGCTCGCACGCACCCAGCTGTGCACCGATCCCAAGGCGAACCAGACCACCTGCTGGAGTGGGCCGTCGGTGCAGCCGATCCCGATCGCGAGCAACGTCTCCGCCGGCGTGGCCACCGAGATCCTCGAGCGGAACGAGGACTTCCCGTCGATCCTGGCGCAGACCCAGACGGTGCGCGCCTACCCGTCGCCGTACGGCGTCAACGCCGCTCTGGTGCTCGGCTACCTCAGCCAGATCACGCAAGGCGAGTTGGACCAGGCGCTGAAGACGAAGGACAAGTCCCTGACCGCCGCCTCGTTGGTCGGCCGGTCCGGGTTGGAGCAGCAGTACGACCAATACCTTCGCGGCCTTCCGGGCTATGAACAGATGGCCGTGAACTTCGCCGGCCAGGTGCTCGGTCAGGGCCAGGACATCAGTCCGACGCCCGGCGACACTCTTGTGACGTCCCTGGACGCCCGGGTACAGGCGATCGCGGAGAAGGAGTTGGCGACGTCGATCGCCAAGGCCCGCAAGACCTTCGACAAGGTCACCGGCCGCAACTACGTCGCCGATAGTGGTGCGGTCGTCGTGATGGACGCCCACAACGGCCGCGTCGTCGCGATGGCGAGCTCGCCGACCTACAACCCGAACATCTGGGTCGGCGGCATCTCGCAGAAGAACCTCAACAAGCTCTACTCGGCGAAGGCGAACGACCCGTTGCTCTCCCGAGCCACGCAGGGGCAGTATGCGCCGGGATCCACTTTCAAGCCGCTGGAGACTGTGGCCGCTCTCAACCACGGCCTGAGCACCAGCACGCTCTACGACTGCAGCTCATCGTTGAACGTCGGCGGCCACATCTTCGGCAACTTCGAGTCCGAGTCGTTCGGTCCCATCACCTTCCAGAAGGCGCTGCAGGTCTCCTGCGACACGTTCTTCTACCAAGTCGGTCTCCACTTCTACAACAAGTACGGCAGCAACCCCGCGAACGTGAAGGCGTTCGACCCGCTGGTGAACATGGCCAAGTCGTTCGGCTACGGGAAGCCGACGGGCATCGACCTTCCGGGTGAGGCGCCGGGAAGGATTGCCGATCGCAGGTGGAAGCTCGACTACTGGAAGCAGATGAAGGGCTACTACTGCACGATGGCGAAGAAGGGGAACGCGCCGAACAGCTTCCTGCGCGCCTTCGCTCCGGAGTTCTGCAGCGCGGGCTATCTGTACAACCCGGGCGATGCCGCGAACTTCTCGATCGGGCAGGGCGACACTCTGGTGACCCCGTTGCAGATGGCGCGCGCCTACGCGGCGATCGCGAACGGCGGCACCCTCTACCAGCCCAGCATCGGACGCGCGATCGTCTCGCCGAGCGGCAAGGTGATCAAGAGCCTGGCGCCGGTGGTTTCCGGACACATCCCCTCGACGAAGGCCGCGCTCAAGTACGTCGACCAAGCCCTCGGCACGACGCTTCTGCCAGGTGGAACGTTGGCCTGGAAGTTCGGTGGCTTCCCGCTCGACAAGGTCCAGCTCCACGGCAAGACCGGAACCGCCGAGGTGGTGGGCAAGCAGACGACGGGCTGGGTGGCGACCTACACCAAGGACTACGTCGTGGTGATGATGATCTCCCAGGGCGGTACCGGCTCGGGCTCCTCCGGCGACGCCATCCGGGCCATCTGGAACGCGCTCTACGGCATCAACGGCACCACCAACCAGGTGAACCGTGCGAACGCCGTCATTCCGGGGGTTCTCCTCCCGAACAGTCTCCCGATCTTCACCGGTGACGGCTCCGTGCTGCCGCCTGCCCTCCCGGAGAGGAAGAAGTCGTGACCGCGATCCTGCCGAGCACCCGGCTCGGCGCCACCCGGGTGCCGATCTCTCGATCGCGTGTGCGGCGCCAGACCGTCGACGTTCCCTTGATGCTGGCGGTCGGCGCGATCCTGGTGATCGGCAGCCTGATGGTGTGGGCCGCCACCAAGAACAACGTGGGCCTCAACGGCGGCCATCCGAACTCGTTCTTCGAGCGACAGCTCGTCAACATCGCGATCGGGGCGGTTCTGTTCGTCGTCGTGCTGGCGACCGACTACCGATGGCTGCGCATCCTCGCGCCGGTCGTCTATCTCGCTTCGATCGGCGGGCTCCTCCTCGTGATGGCCATCGGAAGCACGGTCAACGGCGCGAGGTCGTGGATTCACCTGGCAGGCATGTCGATCGAGCCGTCGGAGTTCGTGAAGCTCTCGATCGCGCTGGCCAGCGCGGTGGTGGTCGCGGAACGAACCGAAGGTCGCCGACGTCCGCCCGGCACCTGGGAGGCCGTCGCGATCATCGCCCTCTATGGCGTCCCGGCCGCCATGATCATGCTGCAGCCCGACCTGGGCAGCACTCTGGTCCTCTCGGCCATGGTCTTCGGGATCCTCGCGGTGGCGGGGTTGTCCTGGCGGTGGCTGGTCGGCCTGCTGGCCTCGGTCGGCGTCGTCGGCGTGCTCGTGGTGACCACGCACATCCTCAAGACGTATCAGCTCAACCGGTTGCTGGCCTTCACCAACCCCGCCCTCGATCCGCAAGGAGCGGGCTACAACACGATCCAAGCGCGCATCGCTGTGGGCAACGGCGGTGTCTTCGGCCAGGGCCTGTTCCAGGGCGCGCAGACGCGCGCCGGATTCGTCCCCGAACAGCACACCGACTTCATCTTCACCGTTGCCGGGGAGGAGCTCGGCCTGATCGGAGCCGGAATCCTGGTTGTCCTCTTCGCCATCGTCGTGTGGCGCATCGTGCGGATCGCGATCCGGGCCGACGACATGTTCGGTCGAGTGGCCGCCGCCGGCATCGCGTGCTGGCTCGCTTTCGAGGTCTTCCAGAACATCGGGATGTGCCTGGGCATCATGCCGGTGACCGGGGTCCCGCTCCCGCTGGTCTCCTACGGCGGAACGGCGATGTTCGCCACCATGATGGGCATCGGGTTGGTGCAGAACATCCACCTGCGCTCGCACCGCCTGCTGCGCTAGGTTCGGTCCTGATGAGTACCGCATCAGAAGTGGCTCCGGCCCCGAGCGGCGAATATTCGCATCGTCAGATCCTGACGATCCTGACGGGACTGCTGCTCGGCATGTTCCTCGGTGCGCTGGACCAGACCATCGTCTCCACCGCCATCCGCACGATCTCCGACGACCTGAACGGCCTGAGCGCACAGGCATGGGTGACGACGGCGTACCTGGTGACCTCGACGATCACCACGCCGATCTACGGCAAGCTCGGCGACCTCTGGGGCCGCAAGAAGCTCTTCATGTTCGCCATCACGGTGTTCATAGTCGGCTCGGTGATGTGCACCGCAGCCACCTCGATGTACGAGCTCGCGGCATTCCGTGCCTTCCAGGGCCTCGGCGCCGGAGGTCTGTTCACCCTGGTGCTCGCGATCATCGGCGACATCGTCTCGCCGCGCGAGCGCGCCCGGTACACCGGTTACTTCATGGCGACCTTCGGATCCGCCAGCGTGCTCGGTCCCGTCATCGGCGGTCTGCTCGCGGGCACCAACTCGATCCTCGGCATCGCGGGCTGGCGGTGGGTCTTCCTCGTCAACGTGCCCGTCGGCATCCTCGCGTTGCTCGTCATCACGCGGACGCTGCATGTGCAGCACACCAAGCGGGAGTCGCGGATCGACTGGATGGGCGGCGTCGCCCTGGTGATCTGCCTGGTGCCGTTGCTCGTCGTCGCGGAGCAGGGCCAGTCCTGGGGCTGGGGCTCCACGAAGTCGCTGGCCTGCTTCGTGATCGGCGCGATCGGGCTCGTGCTCTTCGTCGCCCAAGAGGCGCGGATGAAGCTCGAGGCCCTCATCCCGCTCAAGCTCTTCACCATCAAGGCCGCCTCGGTCACGATCGTCGCCAGCGTCATCGTCGGCATGGGCATGTTCGGCGGCATGATGCTGCTGCCGCTCTACATGCAGATCGTGCACGGCGCGACACCGACCCAGTCGGGCTTCCTGATGCTGCCCATGGTCGCCGGGATGATGAGCGCGTCGATGATCGCCGGTCGGATGATCTCGAAGACTGGCCGCACCCGCCCGTTCCCCATCGCCGGCTCGCTCATCATGGCGGCCGGACTCTTCCTGCTCTCGCGCATCACGGCCGACACCTCGCTGTGGAAGGTCGACCTGATGATGGCGCTCGTCGGCTATGGCGTCGGCAACTGCATGCAGCCGCTCATCCTCACGATGCAGTCGTCCGTGCCGCCCACGGCCATCGGTGTGGCGACCTCGAGTGCGACGTTCTTCCGCCAGATCGGTGGAACCGTGGGCGTGGCCGTCTTCCTCTCGGTTCTCTTCGGCGGCGTCGGCGGGCACATCGACAGCGCGTTCAAGTCGGCTCAGAAGACTCCCGCCTTCCAAGCGGCGGCACATCAGGCTGCGACAGGGCCGAAGACGTCTCCGAACTATCTCCTCGTGACGAAGCCGCAGACGGTCCTGGCGGGCATCTCCAACGACTCCGCGGTCATCCAGAAGCTCGACCCCGCGTTGGCGCACCCGGTGAAGTCCGGCTTCGCCTCGGCCATGACGCCCGCCTTCGCCGTCGCGGGCGGACTAGGGGTCCTCGCCTTCCTCGTGCTGCTCCTGATGCCCGAGGTCAAACTCCGCGAGACCTCCGCGGCAGCCGCCCGCCAGGCCGCAGCGGAATCCGCCGGCTAGCGCGAGCCGTCACTTCTCACGCGCAAGCCGTCACTTGTCACGGTCGAACCGTCAGGTTTCGTCGACTCGACGGGTGCCCCTTAAAATCGGGTAATGCCCACTGCTTCAAGCGAGTCGCTGTTCGGTCGACTCGAGCCTCTCCTGTCGTCGGTCTCCAAGCCGATCCAGTACGTCGGCGGCGAGCTCAACGCGACCGTGAAGGACTGGGGGAGTGACGACGGCCCGCACCCGATGGTGCGCTGGGCGCTCATGTACCCGGATGCCTACGAGGTCGGTCTGCCGAACCAGGGCGTCGCGATCCTCTACGAGGTGCTCAACGAGCGCGACTGGCTGCTCGCCGAGCGCACCTACTCGGTGTGGCCGGACCTCGAGAAGATCATGCGCGAGGACGGCATCCCGCAGTTCACCGTCGACGCCCACCGTCCGGTGCGTGCCTTCGACGTCTTCGGGCTGTCCTTCTCCACCGAGCTCGGCTACACGAACATGCTCAACGCGCTCGACCTCGCCGGCATCCCGCTGCATGCGGCCGACCGGGGCGAGGACGACCCGATCGTGATCGCCGGCGGCCACGCCTCGTTCAACCCCGAGCCGATCGCCGATTTCGTCGACGCTGCCGTACCGGGTGACGGCGAGGAGGTCGTGCTCGCGATCACCGAGGTGATCCGCGAGTGGAAGCGCGAGGGTCGACCCGGCGGTCGCGACGAGCTGCTGCTGCGTCTCGCCTCGTCCGGCGGGGTCTACGTGCCGCGCTTCTACGACGTCGCCTACGACGCCGATGGTGCGATCGCCTCGGTGACGCCCA
>JBQCDC010000305.1:0-5012 GCA_051961575.1 Marmoricola sp. | reverse complement strand
CTCCTCGACGCCTTACCTCTACCCGAACATCCTCGACTGGACCGGCGACCTCGAGATCCTCGCCGACACGCTGGGCATGGAGACGTTCCGCGTCATCGGGCTGTCGGGTGGTGGTCCCTACACGTTGGCCGCGGGCGCCGCACTTCCTCACCGGGTCAAGGCGCTGGGCGTGCTCGGGGGAGTCGCCCCTCTCGTCGGTCCTGATGCCATCAAGGGCGGCATCATCAACATCGCGCCGATCGCGGCGCCGGTGTTGCAGCGCGTGCGTGTGCCCGCCGGCTACCTCATGTCGCGAGCGATCCGCGTGATCCGGCCGCTGGCCGGAGCAGCGATCGGGGCCTACGCGGCGGTTCAGCCCGACGGCGACAAGAACCTCTTGCGCGAGGTCGACTTCAAGATGATGTTCCTCGACGACCTGCTGAACGGATCCCGCTTCCAGGTCAGCGCGCCGATGGCCGACGTGGTGCTGTTCGCCCGGGACTGGGGCTTCACCGCGGTCGACGTCTCCGTCCCCGTCTACTGGTGGCACGGCGACTCCGACCACATCATTCCGCACGCTCACGGCGAGCACCTGGCCTCTCGACTGCCCGAGGCGGTGTTCACGAGCGTGCCCGGTCAGGCTCACCTGGGCGGTCTGGGTATCGCTCCCGAGGTGCTGACCACGCTTCTGCAGGTCGGAAACCCTGTGTCAGGGCTGGCGCAGTAGCCCTCCCTGGTACACAATGTGCACATAAGTTCACATCCGTCACGTTGATGTACCTGAGTGACTGGCCGAGATCGCTGGGGAAGGCGTAACTCGCGCCGCAGCCTCAGGAGGTTCGACATGACGCACCAAGCGACTCGTGGAGTTTTCTTCGTCCACTCGGCGCCCGCTGCGCTGTGCCCGCACATCGAGTGGGCCCTAGCCGGCGTGCTCAACGCGTCCGTGAGCATGGAATGGACCCCTCAAGAGGCACAGCACGCGACCTACCGCGCTGAGTACTCCTGGGCGGGCGACGCCGGCACCGCCGCGGCCATCACCTCGGCTCTGCGCGGCTGGGAGCACGTCCGCTTCGAGGTCACCGAGGAGCCCACGCTCACCACCGAAGGCGCGCGCTACTCCTACACGCCGGACCTCGGCGTCTTCCATGCCGTGACTGGCCTGCACGGCGACATCATGATCCCCGAGGACCGCATCAAGGCGGCCGTGGTGAAGGCCGCGCTGGGCGAGGTTGCGTTGCCGGTCGAGCTCGACAAGTTGCTCGGAAAGCCGTGGGACGACGAACTCGAGGCGTTCCGCTACGCGGGCGACGGCGCACCGGTACGCTGGTTGCACCAGGTGGTGTGAATACTCGCTGTGGCCTAGATCACTTGATGTGAGAAGGCTTTCCCGCCGTTTCCCTCCCTCTGGAAACCTTGCTCTGGTTGAATCCGATGAACCAGCGGGTGAACAGCGAGGAGCTTGAACCGTGGCGGACTCTGTTGACCTGACGGTCGAACACATCACGATCCATGGGCACGACCGTGCCTACGTGAAGGTCGGCTCGGGCCCCGCGCTACTCCTCCTCCACGGCCTCGCCTGCAACCACACGACCTGGGCGCCGGTGATGCGCCAGCTCGCCAAGCACTACACGGTGATCGCGCCGGACCTGCTGGGCCATGGCGAGAGCGCGAAGCCCCGCGCCGACTACTCGGTGGCCGGTTACGCCAACGGCATGCGCGACCTGATGACCGTCCTCGGCATCGACAAGGTGACCGTGGTCGGCCACAGCTTCGGCGGCGGCGTCGCCATGCAGTTCGCCTACCAGTTCCCCGAGCGCACCGAGCGCCTGGTCCTGGTCTCCTCGGGCGGACTCGGACGCGAAGTCACCCCTTTCATCCGCTTGATCACGCTTCCCGGCTGGGAGCAGGCCATCGGCCTCGCCACGCTTCCGGGCGTCCGCCAGGTCGGCAAGGCGGCGCTGCACGCGCTGCACAACCCGAAGCACGCCGCTACGCGCGACCTGGACGAGGTCGCCGACATCTACGAGGCCCTGAGCGACCCCCGAGCGCGCTTCGCGCTGCGCCGGCTCGTCACGGGCGTGATCGACCTGCGCGGACAGGTCGTCACCATGCGCGACCGCGCCTACCTGACGCAGGCCATGCCGATCCTCGTGGTCTGGGGCGCCGAGGACATGGTGCTGCCCGTCAGCCACACGCACGCGCTTGAGAGCATCGCGCCCGGCGCGGTCGTCGAGGTCTTCGGCAACTCCGGCCACTTCCCGCACAAGGACCAGCCGGACCGCTTCGTGAAGGTCCTGCACTCGTTCATCCGCAACACCCAGCCGGCCACGTACCACCGCGGCCGCTGGCGTGCGCTGCGGAAGAATGGCGCCGGTCCGCGGCCGGACCTCGCCACCGAGGCGCTCGTGAGGCATCTGGCCGAAGCGCGCTAGCGCGGGTTGTGCAGCATTTCGGTCGCTAGGTGTCTGAAACCCTGCACAGGTCCTTTGTGCACACGTGATCCTGCCGCTGCAGGCAGGCCGGGTAGTGGACCAGCGATGGTGGGCCGATGGACGCCGACCGACCTCACGCCTTGCTCATCGATCAGGCCGGGGTTGTCGCACGGCCGCAGTTGGTCGCCCTAGGCGCCCAAGATCACGACATCCGTCGCCTCCTCCGAAGGCGCGAGTTGGTGCGCGTACACCGTGGCGTGTTCGTCAATCACACAGGCGCGCTGAGCTGGCTCCAAACCGCATGGTCGGCAGTCCTTGCGACGTCGACCTTCGACGCTGACGGCATCGCTCAGGGCAGTGCCCTCGCGGGCCGGTCCGCACTCAGGCTTCTGGATGGACCAGGAGCGCGCGTCGATCGTCCGGGGATCCATGTCCGGGTGGAGGGAACGCGTTACGTCCGCCCGCCCGCAGGCGTCACCGTCGTCAGGTGTCGACACTTCCAGCAGCGAGCGTCGACCTCGTCCGGATTGCCCTGCATTCGCTACGAGGAGGCGTTGATCGACGTGGCTGAGGAGCTCGACCGCTGGGAGACGTTCTCCCTTCTTGCGAACGCGGTGGGATCACGGCGCACCACGGCTAAGCGACTGGCTGACGCAGCGGCCCGCCGACCGTTGATGAGGGATCGCCGGTGGTTCGCAGAGGTTGTGTCCGACATCGGCGCGGGAACCTGCTCCGTGCTGGAGCGCGGCTTCCTGGTCGACGTGCTCCGACCCCACGGGCTTCCTCGCCCCCGACAGCAATCGCGTGCAGTCACACCCATCGGGGTCGCCTACCGCGATGCCGTCTTCGGCTCGCACATCGTCGAGTTGGACGGTCGCTTCCACGCATCGTCAGAGCGGCGCGACGCCGACCTCGATCGCGATCTCGTGGCGGCCGCGGCTGGCATGACCACGGTTCGGCTCGGCTGGGGTCAGGTGTTCAAGCGACCCTGCCGTACCGCTGCGTCGTTGTCCCAGGTGCTCGGACTGGCCGCCAAGCCGTGCAGCCCGAGTTGCGCAGCATTTCGGTCATCAGGTGACTGAAACCTTGCACAACTAAGCGTCGCCGCCCTCCTGGACCGCCCCCGACGTCGCCGTCGGGTCGTCGATGCGGTACTTGTCGAAGGCCTGCTTGACCACGTCCGCCGACACCTCGCCTCGAGCGGCCAACGCAGCGAGCGCTTGCACCGCCACGCTCTCGGCGTCCACGTTGAAGAAGCGACGAGCAGCCGGACGCGTGTCGGCGAAGCCGAAGCCGTCCGTGCCGAGCACGTGGTAGTCGCCGGGGACCCAGCGGGCGATCTGCAGTGGAACGCCGCGCATGTAGTCGCTGACGGCCACGAACGGTCCCTCAGCACCTTGGAGCCGCTCGGTCACGAACGGCGTCCGCACCGGCGCACCCGGGTTCAGCAGCGCGTCGTGCTCGGAGGCGAGCGCGTCGCGAGCCAGCTCGTTCCAGGAGGTCACCGACCAGAGGTCCGCAGCGACGCCCCAGTCCTCCTCGAGCAGTCGCTTCGCCTCGAGCACCCAGGGGAAGCCAACGCCGGAGGCGAGAAGCTGGACCCGCGGGCCGGAGGCGGCGCTGGTCGAGAATCGGTAGACACCCTTGAGGATTCCCTCGACGTCCACATCCGCTGGCTCGGCAGGCTGGGTGACCGGCTCGTTGTAGACCGTCACGTAGTAGATGACGTCCTCGCTGCTCTCGCCGTACATCCGGCGGAGGCCGTCCTGCATGATGTGCGCGATCTCGTAGGCGTGGGCGGGGTCGTAGTGCACGACGGCCGGGTTCGTGGCCGCCAGCAGGGGAGAGTGCCCGTCGGCGTGCTGCAGGCCTTCGCCCGTCAGCGTCGTCCGTCCCGCAGTCGCACCGATCAGGAAGCCCCGCGCGAGCTGGTCGGCCATCGCCCAGATCGAGTCGCCGGTCCGCTGGAACCCGAACATCGAGTAGAAGATGTAGAAGGGGATCATCGGCTCGCCGTGAGTCGAGTACGACGAGCCTGCCGCCGTCGCCGACGCCATCGCGCCGGCCTCGGAGATGCCCTCGTGCAGCATCTGGCCCTGGGGCGAGGTCTTGTAGGACAGCAGCTGCGCGCGGTCCACCGACTCATAGTTCTGGCCGGCGGGGTCGTAGACCTTGGCCGACGGGAACATCGAGTCCATGCCGAAGGTGCGGTACTCGTCGGGTGCGATCGGGACGACGCGCTTGCCGATCTCGGGGTCCTTCATCCACTCGCGGAGAAGTCGCACGAGCGCCATGGTGCTGGCGATCTTGTTGGTGCCAGAGCCCTGCTTCAGTTCGCTGTAGACCGCATCGCCGGGAAGCTTGAGCGCAGGTGCGTGCACCGTGCGGTGCGGCGTCGGACCGCCGAGCTGCCGACGACGCTCGAGCATGTACTCGATCTCCGGCGACTTCTCGCCGGGGTGGAAGAACGGTGCGGTCCCGGAGGCCTCGTAGGCGTCCTTGATCTCCTTGTCGCTCATCGGCAGGAAGAGACGGTCGCGGAACTTCAGCAGGTCGTCGAGCTTGAGCTTCTTCATCTGGTGGGTGGCGTTCTTGCCC
>JBQCDC010000304.1:0-4235 GCA_051961575.1 Marmoricola sp. | reverse complement strand
CGATCGACTCGCTCTCGTCGCGACCAAGTGCCCGTCGTGCGGCAAGGTCGCGGTCTACTCGGGTTCGACGCTGCTGGGCACGATCAACCTCTACAAGTCGACGACCGCCAGAGAGCAGGTCATCGCGCTGCCGAAGGTCAGCTATCGCACGGCCAACATCCGCTTGAAGGTGACCACGAGCGGCAAGACCATCCAGATCGACGGGCTCGGCGTCAGCCGCACCTGAGCCGCGTTCGGAGATTCAAGAGGAGTTCGTCGTGAGCAAACCAAGGATGCGCGCTGCCCTTGCGATCCTGGCGCTGTCGCTGGGCGTGATCGTGGGCCCGTTGACCGTCGGGTCAGCCAGCGCCGTGACGCAGCCGGGCGTCGCTTCGACCCGGTTGCCCGTACCCAGCGATGACGATGGCTACAGCCAGACGATCACGTCGATATCGTGTGGTGGAACGGGATTCTGTGTCGCGGTGGGCTACTACTACGTGCCCTACAACTCGGGACAGGGGCCGGCGCCGCTCATCGAGACCTGGTCGGGTGGTACCTGGACGGCGACGCACGCACCTGTCCCTGCCGATGGCTTCCACGGCCTGGGTTCGCTGGAGGGTGTCTCGTGCAGTGGCTCGACCTGCGCTGCGTACGGCTCCTACGCGACCGGGGCGTCGACCACCGGCTACGTGGGTCTGGTGCGGAGCGGCTCGGGTACCTGGACGGCACGTGCTGTTGGCGCGCCGTCTGGCGATACGTTGCTCGCTCCTAACTCCGGCGCGACCCAAGCGATCAACGGCGTGGGATGCGCGGGCACTATGTGTGCGCTGGTAGGCAACGGCCAGAACGCGAGCTCTCAAGCGCGTGCCTGGGCGGCTACGTTCCAGAACGGCGCGTGGACAGCCCACGAGACCAATACACCCATCGACGCCACCGGCCAGGCGTCCTGGCTCGAAGGCATCTCCTGCGGCGGCGGCGTCTGCCAGGCCGCCGGCGGATACATCAGCGGCGTCGGAGCCGAGCCGCTGATCGTGACGGTGAACGGGGACGGCACCACCAACTCGCCTGACAGCCATGTGAACATTCCGCAAGGCGCCACCCAGATCAACGACGTCAACGGAGTCGCGTGCGATAGCGGCGGTTCCTGCGCTGCCTACGGTTCGTATTACGCCAGCGGCGGCGATGGGACGACCGCGAACGCCCTCCTCATGCCCGTCGGGGGCACCGGCTTCCAACCCCAAACCGCTCCGACGGCAACCACCGCGAGCACGACGATCCACCCGCCTGCCAAGGTCTACGGTGACGCCTGCGCTGGCGGCGCATGCGTGTTCGTTGGTTACTACTTCGACTCCAGCAATACCTACCAACCGCTGCTCGATCGCTTCGGTGGCTCCGGCATCGGTACCAGCGTCGCCCCGAACAACATCATTCCGAGCGGCGTCGCCTGTGGTGGCGCGTCGTTCTGCACGACCAGGTCGCTGAGCTACGGCGCTCCCCTCGACGTGCTCACGAGCTCCGGGTGGGTGTCCGCCGACCTGGCCCTTCCAACCGACCACGCACAGTTCGCGATCAACAATGCGTATGAGCAGGCAAGCGCCTGCGATTCGGCCACGTCATGTTGGGTGCTCGGTCAGTACCCGGCCGCGAGCGGTACATCGCAGGTCAACGCGCTCTTCGCGGCGCATGTGACTCCGACGCCAGTAGCCGCGCCGCCCACGGTGAGCCTGTCGTCGCTTCCCACCTTCGCCCTGGGATCGTCGGTGAAGTTCTCGTTCCACGGGACGGCTGGCTCATCGCCGATCGATCACTACACGGTCCAGGTTCGTCGCAGCACCTGGAAGAGCGGGTTCGGATCCTGGTCGACGCCGTCGGGGTGGGGCACGCTCTCGGCGAGCACATCGAGCGTCAGCGTCTCCCTGCCGGTAGGTGATGACACCTGCGTCCGAGTGCAGGCCGTCGATACCGCCCACATGGCGAGCGCGTGGTCGAGCGCTCGATGCACGGCGCGTCCGTTGGACGATCGCGCCTTGTCGGCGTCGTCGGCCTGGGCACGGCTCAAGGCGAGCGGCTTCTACCTCGGCACCTACACGAGCACCAAGAGCTCGGGCGCGACGATGACGCTTTCCGGAGCGGAGTTCGATCGGCTCGCCCTGGTCGCGACCAAGTGCGCGTCGTGCGGCAAGGTCGCGGTCTACTCGGGCTCGACGCTGCTGGGCACGATCAACCTCTACAAGTCCACGACCGCGAAAGAGCAGGTCATCGCCCTTCCGAAGGTCAGCTATCGCACGGCCAACATTCGCTTGAAGGTGACCACCAGCGGCAAGACCATCCAAATCGACGGGCTCGGCGTCAGCCGCACCTGAGGAGGTTGTGGAGCCCGCAGGGCGTCACGAAACCCCGCGCCACGCCGTTAGACTGACCGCACACGACTGGCGCGGGTGGGTGACCACCAGGGAGTGACCGCGAGTGTGCATCGTCCGCCTGGGTGCCCTCATCTGCTGATGACTCGCACATGAGAGGCCACCTGAGGATGACTGACCGCATTCAGATCAAGCGCGCACTGGTTTCCGTCTTCGACAAGACCGGACTCGAGGACCTCGTCCGCGGGCTGCATGAGGCGGGCGTCGAGCTCGTCTCCACCGGCGGCTCCGCCAAGCTGATCGCCGACCTCGGCCTGCCCGTAAACAAGGTCGAGGACCTGACCGGATTCCCCGAGTGCCTGGACGGTCGCGTCAAGACCCTGCACCCGCGCGTGCACGCCGGGATCCTGGCCGACCGTCGTCTGGACGACCACGTGGCCCAACTCGCCGAGCTCGGCGTCGAGCCGTTCGACCTGGTCGTGGTGAACCTCTACCCGTTCGCGGCCACGGTCGCCTCCGGCGCCAGCATCGACGACTGCATCGAGAAGATCGACATCGGCGGGCCCTCGATGGTCCGCGCGGCCGCCAAGAACCACCCGAGCGTCGCGATCGTCACCGACGGCGCCGACTATGCCCGGACCCTCGAGGCGGCGAAAGCCGGCGGCTTCACCTACGAGGAGCGCAAGGCGCTGGCTGCCAAGGCGTTCGTCCACACCGCCACCTACGACGTGCAGGTCGCCAGCTGGATGGGCTCGGTGCTCACGGACTCGTCCGAAGGAACCGGCTTCCCGGCCTGGGTCGGCGGCACCTACGACAAGGCTGCCGTCCTTCGCTACGGCGAGAACCCGCACCAGAAGGCCGCGCTGTACCTCAACGGGTTCGGTCCGGCCGGTCTTGCCCAAGCCGAGCAGCTGCACGGCAAGGAGATGTCGTACAACAACTACGTCGACACCGACGCCGCTCGCCGCGCCGCCAACGACTTCGCCGAGCCGGCCGTCGCGATCATCAAGCACGCCAACCCGTGCGGTCTGGCGGTCGGTGCTGACATCGCCGAGGCGCATCGCAAGGCGCATGCCTGCGACCCGGTCAGCGCCTTCGGCGGTGTGATCGCGTCGAACCGACCGGTGTCGGTCGAGATGGCGAAGCAGGTCGCCGACGTGTTCACCGAGGTCATCGTGGCTCCGGCCTACGAAGACGGCGCGGTCGAGATCCTCCAGGGCAAGAAGAACATCCGCATCCTGGTCGCTCCGGTTGGTGGTGGCTCGCCGGTCGAGACTCGTCCGATCTCGGGCGGCCTCCTGATGCAGACCGTCGACCACGTCGACGCCGAGGGCGATGACCCGGCCACCTGGACGCTCGCGACCGGTGAGGCTGCTGACGCCGCGACGCTGGCCGACCTCGCGTTCGCCTGGAAGGCCTGCCGCGCTGCCAAGTCGAACGCGATCCTGCTGGCCAAGGACGGTGGCTCGGTCGGCATCGGCATGGGTCAGGTCAACCGCGTCGACTCGTGCAAACTCGCGGTCGAGCGGGCGAACACGCTGGCCGAGGGCAAGGACCGAGCAGCCGGTTCGGTGGCCGCCTCCGACGCCTTCTTCCCCTTCGAGGACGGCCCGCAGATCCTCATCAACGCCGGCGTGAAGGCGATCGTGCAGCCCGGTGGCTCGGTGCGCGACGAGCTCACCATCGAGGCCGCCAAGGCTGCGGGCGTGACCATGTATTTCACTGGCACGAGGCACTTCTTCCACTAGAGGATGGGCCGGTGCGCTTGCTCCGAACCCTGATCCCACCCACGAAGCTCGAGCGCGCGGTCGCGCTGCAGTCGATCCTGTCGGCCTTCGCGACCGGTTCGTTCATGACCGGTACGGCCGTCTTCTTCACGCGGATCGTCGGCCTGAG
>JBQCDC010000303.1:0-7761 GCA_051961575.1 Marmoricola sp. | reverse complement strand
CGTGCTCCAGGGTGACAACATCATGCAGGGCTACCTGAACCGCGCCGAGGCGACCGCCGAGACCCTCGGCGACGGTTGGCTGCACACCGGCGACGTCGGCATCCTCGACGAGGACGGCTACCTGCGCCTGGTCGACCGGATCAAGGACATGATCATCCGCGGTGGCGAGAACATCTATCCCAAGGAGATCGAGACCGTTCTGCTGCACGACCCCGCGGTGATCGATGCCGCGGTCGTCGGGCAGCCGCACCCGGTCTACGGCGAGGTACCGGTCGCGTACGTCGCGCTCCATCCTGAGCGCACCACGACGCCGGAAAGTCTTCGCGAGGCTTGCGCAGAGCAGCTCACCAAGATCAAGGTGCCAGTAGCGATCACGATCCTGGATGCCCTGCCCAAGAACCCCGTCGGAAAGATCGACAAGCCCACCCTGCGGTCGCAAGCCGCAGCAGCCGTAGGAGTCTGACATGGGATTCTTCAAGCCCGAACCGGACCCGATGGAGCCCAGCGAGTACGTGACGTTGCCGTTCCTCGAGCGGATCCGGCTGATGAGCACGAACTGGGTGCTCGATGGCTTCAACACCCCGCGGATGCTGCACATCATCTACATCCTGAAGATGCTCGGCCTGTACTTCGCGGTCGGTCTGGCGATCACCGCCGCGACCACGACCACGGTCCACTTCACCGATCCGGGCACCTGGTTCGACCACATCGTCGTCTACCAGAAGCTCGCGGTCTGGCTGATGCTGCTCGAGGTCATCGGGCTCGGGGGCGCCTTCGGACCGTTGTGTGGCCACTTCGCTCCCATGCTCGGCAACATCCGCTACTGGATCCGTCCGGGAACGATCCGGATGGCGCCCTGGGCCAAGCGAGTTCCGCTGACCGGCGGTGACGAGCGGACGGTCTTCGACGTCGTGCTCTTCCTCGGGGTTTTGGCCAGCCTGGTTCTGCCCCTGGTGATCAGCGCGGATGCAGTGCCGCACGTGCCCCCCGGAACCACGCCGCAAGAGCTGGTCCCCGCCTGGGCCTTCATCCCGATCCTGGTGACCATGCCGCTGATGGGCCTGCGCGACAAGGTGATCTTCCTGGCCGCGCGGTCCGAGCAGTACCTGCCGATCATGCTGTGGTCGGCGATCCTCGGTGCGGTCGCGCTGGACAAGAGCGCGACGCCCGGTGACTTCATCACCCTGGTCGTGGTCTTCAAGATCATCATCGTGGTCGTCTGGGTGGGCGCCGGTGCGTCGAAGCTGGGCGAGCACTTCATCAACGTGGTTCCGCCGATGGTGTCGAACAGCCCGGGGCAGTTGAAGGCAGTGAAGAAGCTGCACGTCCGCAACTACCCCGACGACCTCCGCCCCAGCAAGGTCGCCTGGTTCATGGCGCATGTGGGCGGCACGACCATCCAGAACGTGATCCCGTTGATCCTGCTGTTCACGAGCAACAACGACGTCGCTCGTGCCGGCGCGATCATGATGCTGATCTTCCACATCTTCATCACCTCGACCTTCCCGTTGGCGGTGCCGTTGGAGTGGAACGTCTACTTCGGCTACATCGCGATCGTGCTGTGGGGCGGCTTCGGTCACGGGTTCGAGGCGTCCACCTACAACCTTGGGAACGTCGCCGACGGTTGGGTCCTGATCCCTGTCTTCGCCCTCGCTCTGTTTGGGCCGATCCTGGGCAACCTGCGACCGGACCTGGTCTCGTTCCTGCCGTCGATGCGTCAGTACGCCGGCAACTGGGCGTCGGCCACCTGGACGATGCGGCCCGGCATCGAGGAGCGGCTCAACGAGCTGCCGGTCGTGGAGAACCAGCTCGACCAGCTCAAGCGGATGCCGCTGATGCCCTACGAGCACGACGCCGCGCTGATGACGCTGGACCGAGCGCTGGCGTGGCGCTCGCACCACAGCCAAGGACGCGGGCTGTTCTCGTTGCTGCTGGAACACCTCGACGACATCGAGGAGCGCACGATCCGGGAGGGCGAGTTCGTCTGCAACGCGGTGCTCGGCTGGAACTTCGGCGACGGCCACCTCCATGACGAGCGGCTGGTAGCGGCGATCCAGAAGCGACTCAACCTGCAGCCCGGCGACCTGGTGGTGATGTACTGCGAGTCGCAGGCGATCCCGTGGGCGAACCCGCCGCAGCACTACCGCGTGATCGACGCGGCGCTCGGTGTGGTCGAGCGCGGCACCTGGAACGTGAAGGACTGCGTCAACGAGCAGCCGTGGCTGCCCAACGGCCCGATCCCACTCAACGTCACCTGGACCGCGCCGGGCTTTGTGAGGCAACAGACCCTCACCGCCGCCCCGACTCAGCCAGCCGCGAACGGATAATCGAGATATGAGTACTGCGGTCGTGGTCGGTAGCGGGCCCAACGGGCTCGCCGCCGCCATCCGCCTCGCCCAGGCTGGGCTCGAGGTCACGGTCGTCGAGGCGGCCGATCGGGCGGGCGGCGGCACTCGAACCAGCGCGCGGACCTTGCCCGATCTGCTGCACGACGACTGCGCGGCGTTCCATCCGACGGGCGTCGCGTCGCCGTACTTCGCTGCGCTCAACCTCGAGCGGCACGGATTGAAGTGGCTCTGGCCTGAGGTCGACCTCGCGCACCCGCTCGACGACGGTCGCGCGGGGCTCGCCGGTCGCGATCCCGCGCTGGTGGGGTCGCTGGGGGTGGACGCGAAGAGCTGGACTCGCCTGTTCAGCGCGGCGGTTCGGAACTTCGACGACCTGATCGACGAGGTGTTCCAGCCAGTCGCGCACCTGCCACGGCACCCGATCACGTTGAGCAAGTTCGGCCTGCGTGCGCTTCCGCCCGCGACCACGACCGTCCGTCGGTTCCACGACGAGCCGGCCAAGGCGCTCTTCATGGGCGTCGCCGCGCACACCTTCGACCGCCTCGATCGGCCGCTCGGGAGCTCGGTCGGGATGATGCTGACCGCGGCCGCGCTTGCGGTCGGATGGCCCGTGGCGGAGGGCGGCTCTGAGGCGATCACGCGAGCATTGCTGGCTGAGCTATCGGAGCTTGGCGGCAAGGTGGTGACCGGTACTCGCGTCACCTCGCTCGAGATGCTGGCAGACCTGATCGGCGAGCAGCCCGATGTCGTCATGCTCGACACGGCGCCGGCTGGAGTGTTGGAGATCGCGGGGGACCGGTTGCCTGGCCACGTTCGCCGAGCCCTGACGAGGTACAAGTACGGGCCCGCCGCCTTCAAGGTCGACTTCGCCATTCAGGGCGACATCCCGTGGACCAACGAGAACTGTCGCCGCGCCGGCACGCTTCACCTCGGCGGATCGGCTGCGCAGATCGCAGCGAACGAGGCGGCGACCGTCCGCGGCACGATGGCCGAGCAGCCGTTCGTGTTGCTGGGTCAGCAGTACCTCTTCGATCCCAGCCGGTCGAGTGCCGACGCCAACCCGATCTACGCCTACGCCCACGTGCCGCACGGCTACACGGGCGATGCGACCGAGGCGATCATCGGCCAGATCGAGCGCTTCGCACCTCGGTTCCGTGACCAGATCGTCGGGATCTCGACCAGGACGCCTGGCGAGCTCGAGGCCTACAACGCCAACTATGTGGGCGGCGACATCGGTGCCGGTGCGAACACCATGAAGCAGATCGTGCTCAGACCGCGATTGGCCGCGAACCCTTACACGCTGGGCGTTCCGGGCGTGTATCTCTGCTCGGCGGCCACGCCGCCGGGAGCGGGTGTGCACGGCATGGGTGGCTTCCATGCGGCCGAGACCGCGCTGAAACAGCTGCGTTGAACTAGCGTCTCCGAACCCGGATCGGGATCGGTGCTCCAGCCGTCAGCGTGAACGGCAGCGCCATCGGGAAGTCGTCGTTCAAGGACTCGATGCGGCAGGAGCGCACGAGCGTTGCCAACGCCAGCGTCGCCTCGAGCATCGCGAAGTGGTCGCCGATGCACGATCGCGGTCCAGCACCGAAGGGGAGGTACTGCCAGCGCTCAACGGTGTGTCGACGTTCGGCCGCGAAGCGGTCAGGGTCGAAGGTCGTCGGTGATTCCCAGAGCTCGGGGTCGCGGTGGACTGCGTAGATGCCGACCACGATGTTGCTGCCCTCCGGTACTAGGTAGCCGTCGATGATGACATCGCGCATCGCCATTCGACCGACGCCGGCAGCAGGTGGGCACAGCCGTAACGCCTCGTGCAGCACCTGCGATGTGTATCCGAGGGACGCGGCGTCCTCGACAGTGAGAGGTCGCTCGCCCAGCGCACGCACCTCAGCGGCAACCCGATCCTGAATCTCGGGATGCAGTCCCAACTGCCATAAGGAGTAGGTGAGCGTTGTGGCGGTGGTGTCGTGGCCGGCGAGTGCGAAGACGAACAATTCGGCGCGGATCTGCGCATCCGTCAGCGGTTGTCCGGTGTGCTCGTCGGGGGTGTCGAGCAGCTTCCGAATGAGGTCGGCCTCCGGAGAGGTGCCAGATCGGCAGCCCGCGATGGCTTCGTCGAGCACGGCATTGATCGTCGCCAGCGAGGTGCGGAACCGGTGGCGCGCGGGTGTCGGCAGCCATCCAGGTGCCCGCACCGGCGCAGCGGCGCGGTTGGTGGTCCAGCGGAGGGCGTTGTTGATGTGCGCCTCCAGGTCGATCGCGCGCTCGCCGAGGTCGAGACCGAAGACGGCTAAGCCGATCCCGCGCAGGGTGAGCTGACGCATCGCTCGGTCGAGGTCGACCGATGCCGGCTCGTCCCTGGACCAGGGGACTGCGATCGACTCCGCGGCTTGGATGACCTGGCTGGCATACCCCGCCACGTGCCGCTTGGTGAAGATCGGCTGGAGCGTTCGGCGACGGGTCAGCCACGGCTCATGAGGAAGGTTGAAGACGTTAAGTCCCCAGGCCCGGCTCTCTCGGTGGACGTTCATCTCCTTGTCGATTGAGCCGTCCGATCCGGCGAGCACATCGTGGATTCCCTGCGGCGAGGTGACGAAGACGAAGTGGCCGCCAGCGGCCTTGGGTCCGACACGGACGAGGACGACGGGGCCGTCGGCGTCTCGGAACAGCTCCGCACCGGTGTGGAAACCACGGAGCGCAGGGATGCGTCGCCGGAGCGGCACCGAGGTCTTCGGTGTCGGTCGAGGGGCCTTAACTTCTGCCGTCTGTTCCAAGAGACCACCCGTCATAGCAGCCGCGAGCCGTGTAGATAGTGTCGTCCAATTTGTCCATCGACGGCACCCTGCCGGCACAAGTCGCCACTCCTGCAGCATCGGTCAGCGCGTGAGCGTTGCGGTCGCCTTGCTCGCGCGGTAGTTGGTGGTTGCTCTTCTCGCCGGCCGACGCCTACACGCCGCCGCCTGCGTAAAGAGGTGGGGGCTCGGGCATCGCGCCCGAACCCCCACCGTTGGGGAACGCCTACTCGAGGCAGACGCCCTTGTTGACGTAGACCGTCCGCCCGAAGGAGGCACTGCTCACCACGGCCCGATCGGTGATGCCGAGCTGCACGACGTACCCGCATGGCTTCAGCGCCGACAGGTTGATCGTGAACGGCTCGCCCGATGTCGAGGTCTGGGTGAACTGGCTGATGCCCACCGTGAGCGGCGTCGCCGGAACCGTCGGGTCAGGCCCGCCGATCACACCGATCGACCACTGGTAGAAGTGCTTGTCGCGCGCGATGAAGGTCCCGTTGAGTGGACCCTTCGGCAGGCGGCAGGCACCCATCGTGAACAGCTGCAGGTCGGCTTCGTCGTCAGGATCGCTGGGGTTGACGAAGTTGTTTAGCGTGTTGTCCATCTGGACGCGACGAGTGTCGACGATGGTGCCGCCGACCTCGAGCTGGACCTCCCAGAGATCGTCGCCGCCGGGAGTGAAGTAGCCGAGCATTCCGGTGGTGTTGGAGTGCCAGTCCGGGTAGCTCGTTAGGCCCATGGGGCCTGGCGTCTCCCAGGACCCGACACCGAACTGGTTGACCACGTAGAACGCGCTGGTGAGTGGAGTCGACGCCGTTCCGGCCGAGATGTTGCGCACCCAGATTCGGTAGGTGCCCCCGGCGAGCGCCGGGTCGAGCGGGCCGTGCAGGCTCACCGTTCCGGCGAACGGGCAGTCGTCCGGCAGGGCGAACCCGTTCTCGACGATGTGTCCACCCGGCAGGGTCAGACCGGTCCCGACGTCGACCTTGCTCGATTCCACGCCGCCCACGATCGTGAACCGAGCAGTGCCGTCGTAGGGGTCGCCGGGCCGCAGCTGAACGTGCACGTCGATCCGGTTGCCCCAGTACGGAACCGCGTTGGGGTTGGTGGTCGACGGAGGTGTGCCCCAGGACAGCACTGCGCGGATGCGGCCGATCACCGGAGTGTCACAGTTCTTGCGGAACTGACCCAGGTTGACGGAGAGCGGCGCGGCGTACGAGAGTCCGTCGGCCGGGATCGTCGTGTAGTCGTGGGTGTTGACCGGCACCGTGCCCAGGTAGGTGAAGGAGCAGTCGCCGCCGAAGTCGGCCCAGTAGGCGACGTACTCGGTGCTACCCGCCGTGCACGGCCCACCTGAGAAGCCGCTCGGCCTCTTGACGTGGAACGTGCCGACGATCTGGTCGGCGTTGTTGTCCAGACCCACGCACATGATCTGCTCGTACGTGGTGTCGCCGCTGGCCGACTCGAGTTCCCCGAGGATCGCGGGGAGGTCGAGCTCGTTCGCCTGAGCGATCTGCGCCGGGACGACGTAGGAGTCGAGGGTCATCGCGCCCGAGACCTGCGTGGCGGCCAGGTGGGGGAGCGCGAAGCGGTGCGCGGGCACCGTGAACTCCTCGACCTGCTCGCCGCCCGAGTAGAGCGCCGTAACGTCAGCCAGGCTCAGCGCCTTCTCCGGACCGGGGTCCGGCAGAGGGGACGGAATCTGCTCCAGAAGGTACGGCGGCAGCTTCGGAATCGTCAGCTCGGGCAGGAAGGGCACGATGTCCGGGAAGATCCACGGACGCGGCGTGATCTGCACGTGAACCTCGACGACCTCACCCCAGATCGGCTGCTGGTCCGGCTTCTGCGGGTCGGGCATGATCTCCCAGCTGAGGATCGCGCGGACGAGCGGCAACACCGGGCTTCCGCACCAGTTGCGCTGCGGCTGGTAGTTGACGCCCACGACGTAGGACAGCGGGAGGTAGGAGGCGTCCTCGCAGTCGGTCCCGTTCGGGATGTCGTGGACGGTGGCGCTGGCCGCGCCGGCGTCCTCCCAGGTGTTCCCTTCGTCGTAGCTCACGTAGAAGCGGACGTTCTCGCTCGTCCCGGCCGAACAGAGGTTCCCGCCGTAGCCGCTCGATCGGTTGACCTGGACGGTGGCCTCGAGACGATCGCGCTCGGGGCTGTAGGACACGCAGCTCAGCGACTCGTAGGTGGTGTCGCCGGCGAGCGAGATCTCCGGTTCGAATCCGAGGTCGGGTGCGGTTCCGAAGTAGTTCGGGTTCACCGCCAGCAGCCTCTTGACGTGGGTCCGCTCCCGGGTCACCCGGAAGCCGGAGGCATGCGCTTGTTCTTCAGACATGGTTGGTCTCCCCTTGATTTGAGTAGCGGGAGGGCAGTCCTGCCGCTACTGAGAAGGAGGTGGAATGCCGTCGTCTTGATACGTCGGCGATTGATCAGCGATTTGTCCGAGATGGTGAGACGGTGCCGCCGAGATGGTTGACACCGGAGACGCACGGGTTCACGATCACCAAGATCGTTCGGGTCCGTACGAAATAAGGAGACACCAAGTGCTCAGAGGAATCGGCGTCAACAGGCGTGGGACGACGCTCGCTGCTCCTCGGAGGTTAGGCCGCGTCAGC
>JBQCDC010000302.1:0-2892 GCA_051961575.1 Marmoricola sp. | reverse complement strand
ATGTCGTGGTTGTTGTCGCATCCCCAGCCGAGGTTCGCCGAATCGCCGTGGTCCTGGCTGTACCAGTAATTGATGCCCGCCTGCCACATCCGATATGCCATCAGGTCGTTCTGCGGCTTGACCGCGCTCTCGACGATCCCGTCCCCTGAGCTGTTGTTGCCGGTACCGACGTAGAGCGAGACCGTGGTGTTCGCCAGATGCGCGATGTTGGCGGGATTCACGTCCGCCAGGTTGAGCTCGTTCTGGTTGAAGGGCGCGTACTCGGGCCCGAAGATCGCACCCGGCGGCACGGGCGTCCCCGAGCCGGGAACGACGCCGGTCTCCTCGCCGTAGATGGCCGACTCGGTCGTGAAGTTGCCGAGGTCCAGTGCGCCGGAGAAGGCGGCCGCGTACGAGAACAGATCGGGTCGGTCCTCCGCGTAGTGGATCGAACCGAAGCCGCCCATCGAGAGCCCCGCGATCGCGCGCCCCGACCGGTTGGCGATCGTGCGCAGGTTCTGATCGATCCACGGCACCAGCTGGTTGAGGTGGAAGGTCTCCCAGTTCTGCGGGGACAGCTGCCAGCCGTTGACCCAGTTGGTGTACCAACCCTTCACGCCGCCGTCGGCCAGCACGGTGATCACCGGATACGGATCGGTGATCTGGGCGGCCGCACCGCCTTGCGAGATCCACTGCGTCGGATCTGCGAGGGCGCCGTTGAGCAGGTACTGGGTCGGGTAGTGCAAGGTGCTGGTCTCGTAGCCCTCGGGCAGCAGCACGATGATCTTGTGCGTGCCCTGGACTGCGGTGGTGTTGACCACGAGGTCGATCTCGCGGCCCGTCTGTGACTGGCTGACGACCGAGATGCCATAGCCGTTGGCGAACTGCGGGACGGATGCCTGTGCACCGGGTGCCGTGCCCACGAGCCAGGTGAGGGCGAGCAGGGCGGCGAGTACCGCGCTCAAGCGGATGCGCCGCCGAGTCGCGTGGACGTGACGATGATCGATGGACATTGGCACCTCGCTCCAAAGTGATGTACGCGTGCGGTACGCCATGCAATGTACTATTGGCGTACATGACTACGCAACGGGTCGCTCCCTCTCGTTTGCCGCGCGGTCCCCACGGCCTCAGCGCCGACGAGGTCCAGGCATCACAGCGCCAGCGCATCCTCGATGCGGCCATGGATGTGGTGGGCGAACGCGGGTATCCAGCGGCCACCGTCGCCGACATCACCACGGCCGCGGGCGTCTCGCGCACGACCTTCTATGCGCTGTTCAGCAACAAGCTCGAAGCATTCCTGGCCGCGTACGACCAGTTCGGCGAATCGTTCTTGGCCGACATGGAGCACACCCCGACAGCGACGCCGGTCGACACGCTGGCTGCTGCCGGCGAGCGGCTGGTCGAGTGGGGCCGGAAGCGGCCGCTTGCCTGTCGGGCCTTTCTGCTGGAGATCTATGCGGTCGGCGAAGTGGGCCTCCAGCGCCGCGAACGCATGATGGATCTCGCGGTCGAGCTGTTCGAGCGGGTAGCCGCTTGGGTGCGAACCGTCGATCCGAGCGTGCCCGAGCCGCCCCGACTCGTCGGTCGCGCGATGGCGGCCGCGTCGTGGGAGCTGACCTCCCAGGCGGTCCGCCAGCCGGGCGACACGACGGCCGATTCACGCGAGGCGTTGACGTATCTGTGGTTGTTCGGCCTGACGGGTCGCCCTGGCTCCTGATCACTTTTCACCTGGCATTTCATCCCCTTGGGACCTATGTATGAGGCCTCTTCCTTGGTCTACTGCAGGTCGTCGAAACCACGGGGAGTTGAAGATTCACATGAGCCGGAACCAGGCATCCCGCATTCGGATGAGTGCGAAGGCGGCCATCGTCGTCGTGCTGGCGGTGATCGTCGCCGCGCTCGGGATGGCAGTGGCCAGTCCTGCTCAGGCTTATCCACCGGTCTCCTGCTCCGTCACGATCACCCCGCAGAAGCTGGTCGGTGGGAACCCGATCACCGTGAAGGGCAAGTCGAACGTCTCGGAGAAGTGGACGGTGTCGTTCGATGGCGTCACGCACCACTACGTCGGCAAGACGTTCACCGACCGCTACCCGACGCCCAAGGTGCAGAAGAAGACCGTTCTGCGGCTCATCGTCCACTGCTCGGGCTCTCTGGGCGATCAGACGTTGGCCTACAACGTCACCCTCCTGCCTGCGTCGACCGGCAAGGGCGTCCTCCCCAACACAGGCGGGCCCGACCTCTGGCTGTTCGTCGCTGGGTTCGGAGCGCTGAGCCTTGGCGCAGTACTTATGACACGCCGTCGTCGCCCCTCCGCTTCGGGCCTTGGAAGGGAAACCGAGACCCGCGAGTAAGCCCCTGCGGCCCGCCGCCGTGGACTGATCCTCCGGGCGGCGGTGGGCTGCAGGTCGCTTTCACCCCTTGTAGACGGGTGAGGTGCGAGGTGAATCAGCCTTTCGGCTCTAGTGGGTCACAGGTTCACATGCTTATCGTCTGCGAGTGCACGGGGAATCGATGGAACGTAGAGCGGCTCATCCCTGGCTGAAGGGGTGGCACCTACCTGAAGTGGTCAACAGCTGGACGGTCTTCGAAGAGGTCGCCTGGGAGTTGGTCGCGGCCATGACCCTGCGGCTGGAGACCGCGCAGAACGGCCTTGCGTCGAGCGACGAGATCCGGGTCATCAAGCACTGCCGCAACGAGCTGGAGCGGATGGCGCGCAGCGCACTCTGACCGTTCGGAGCGGGGGCGTCGAACGGTCAGAGTGCGGCTCATGCGGGGACCGCGGTGACGACGACGTTGTCCTCGTAGCCGGAGCCCGAGGGGAGCACCGCGCCGCCACAGGTCACGAGCACCAGTCGTCGAGGGCCGTGCGGTCCGGCGAAGACGTCCTGGGGCAGGCTCGCCTTGAGGTACGAG